>JAKDMK010000612.1 GCA_030452365.1 Nitrococcus sp. | reverse complement strand
ATGTTTATATATATAATATGATCAATGAACTTCACGTGGCATGCGTCTAAGCGTGCACGCAACCTGAAAAAGCACGGCTTTGACTTCGCCGATGCTGCGCAGGTGTTCAGTGGCCCGACAATCACACAAGAAGATGCTCGCGATTACGACGGTGAGCAGCGGTTTAACTCCACCGGTTTTCTGAGCACGGCCATCGTGACGATTACCCACACGGAAACCGATGAGGAAATCCACATCATCTCCATGCGAAAGGCGGAACCACATGAAATCGAAACGCTCTCCCGTTACCTCTAAGCCGCCCCGCTTGCGGGTGGGCCTGAAGGATGTCGGCCGCGAGGAGTTCGCCGCCGCGGTGCAGGAAAAGCTTGGCAAGCAGCGCGTGTCAATCATGCTCGATGGCTCAGTAATAGCTTTTTTCAAGGCGAAGGCTGGTGATCGCGGTTATCAGACGCTCATCAATCAGGCGCTGCACGAAGCGATGCAGGGCGAACAAATGGAAGCAATGTTGCGCCGCGTGATCCGCGAGGAACTACATCCTGAGTAAGGCGTAGCTCGTCGCGGGCATGGCCCAATAAACGCGCTGGACAGCGCAGCGTCGTTGTTTTCGAAGGAAATTGTATCCGTGTCCGTTCGTGGCCGATTGGTAATCGACCATGATTCATATCTACTCAACGGAATCCTGGCCTTGCCCCATTAGGTTTGCTGAGCCACAAGCTCTGGCGTGCGGCTGTTCATGTAGAAGATGTGCGCTCTCTGTAGCGGCGTAGGCGCCTGTAGTCGGTACCGCGTCTCGATAAGGTTGCCCGCACAGGCGGGCTTCTAACAGGGCTTGGTCAACCGTGTGGCTCACCAATCCGGCTTTTTGCCGTAATCCAGTCTCGCGCAGTTGGCCGGAGCAGAATTCTCTTCATGTCAGCACGTCAGCGCACTTGTGGGTAAGGGGCAGGTCGACAACCCTCGCCAGTTCCGATCAAAGGCTCCTGCAAAAAATCCTGTTCGACAACCAACTCGCCGCTCTTGGCACGCAGCTCCTTAAGCTCCGCCGCCGTCCCATCTCCACGGATCGCCGCGAGCACGGCCTTCGCCTTGAACGCCGCCGAATACTACCTCTGCTTCGCCATGTCGATCAGCGCCTATCCCAGTAGGTTACACCTTTCGGCATCGTTCAAACTCCTGGGGTAACTACTCACCCCTCGTCATCCTGCGCGCAGCGAAGGTGCGTCGCAGGATCCAGGGACCAGATTCTGCGACTCCGCCTGACGGCTCCGCGCAGAATGACAGTACGGAAAAGGTATCCTGCGCGGAAGGGGGTGAGTAGTTGCGTTTGCAGAAGCATTGTCAGCTTGGGGCCTCGGTACGGCATACTGTCAGTTGCTGTGCAAGGATTGGCATGTGGCCGCTCTCCCATGACGACAAAAACTTTGCGCGATGAGGTCGCGTTGGAGTCGGTGCAGCGCCCTCAGGGTGCGGGCTGGTCGGCATTCACCACGGTATACCTGGAAGCGTTTCGGAGCTGGCAACGCGAGCCATTGCCGCGGATCGCGCGGCGGGTCGTTGCAGGGCGCTACCGGCTGACCATGCTGCAGCTTGGCGATGAGCCCGCCGGCTTCTACCTGCTGGACCAGGTCGCTGCGTTAGGCTATACAGCATTGACCTTTCTCGCGCTGCGTCCGGCGTTTCGTGGGCGCGGGTTGGGTCAACAATTACTGCGAGATGCGCTGTCTCGTTTCCAGGCTGGCCCTGGCCCCGCGTGGCTGTTCGTGGAAGCCGAGGC
>JAKDMK010000611.1 GCA_030452365.1 Nitrococcus sp. | reverse complement strand
TGGGGCGAACTATGCTAAAGATCTCAAAGACCTGAATGCACAATACTAGACTTGAGCCCATTGGCTCTTTCGCATCGACGCCCTGGAGCCGGCCTGCGAGGATTACGGCCAGGCCGTGATCTATAAGGGCACGCTGGCCGAACAGCCGCAGCGATTCATGCTGGACAAGCATCATGTCATGGATGCGGGGCGAGTGTTTCCCGTCTGCGGCAATACCTACCGGATGCTGCGCGAGAGCCGCCTCGCACCCCACTTCGAGTTTATCGGGGATGGCCAGACCCACTACGGGATCTTTGCCGGCTGCGGTACCCGCATTCCGTTTGATCCGCAGGGCATGGACGGCACGCAGCAATCCGGTGGCTGTTGCTGAAACCGCCCCCTTAAGGATCTACGGTTGCGGCCGAGAATACGGCATGGCTCAGATGCCAGGCGAGCGCCCTCGGCAGATCATGATCCGGATCTCGCCCGAATGCGGCCGCGGCGGCCGCGGCCACTGTGGAGCCGGATGCTTCGGCGGCCAGTAATGCGGCATCCGCGGCGCTCAGCGCGGCATGCAGAATGGCCAGATCGGGCCGCATCACCAGCACCCAGGTGTCGTGCGCTTCGAGGTCGGTCGGGAGCGAGTCGGCTTCCCACAGCCGGTGCATCGGATAGCGGCCTCCCACCAGCCGCACCGCCGGGTGCAGGCGCAGCTTCAGGTCACCGTAGCGTTGCGGCGGAATTTGCGCCAGAGCGTCGCCCGTGAGCGCCAGCGCGTCGGGGGCGAAAAAGGCCTCGTGGCGGGCCCATTCCAGTCGTGCCAACTCGGCCAACCAGGGGTAGGGGCGGGCAGGCGGAAATCGCTCGAGGAAGGCGGGAAAATCTCGTCCATAGCTTGCCAGCCGCGGTTGGCGCGGCGGGTTCTCGGCAACGTAGGTGGTGGCCGCGGCGCGGAAACGCTGCTCTCCCAGCTGCGCCGCCAGGCGGGGGAAGGTTCCCGAGAGGACCTCGATTAGCGAGGCGTAGGTGTTGTTGCGGTGGATCGCCAAGCGCAGCTCCGGCGGCAGGCCGTCGCCGGCGATGAAGCGGCTGGCGTTATCGTTGCGGCCGAGAATACTGGCCGCGAAGCAACGCTGGATATCAGCCAAACTGCTCACGACCCGCTCCCACCCGCTCGAGCACGCCGCGGGCCTTGCCGGCCTCTGCCAACAGCTCGCTCAGCGCAGGAATGTGATTGTCCCACTCCACCAGCACCGGCCGCGCTCCGATGCGGGTTAGGAGCTGCGCCAGCAGCGCCCACACGGCATCGTCGACCGGATGGCCGTGATCGTCCAGCAGCAGCGCCCGGCCGTTGACCTCTTGACGGGCGTGCCCAGCCACGTGAATCTCCTCGATCAGGCCGGCGGGCACGCGGGCCAGGTACTCACGGGCGTCGAGGCCGGTGTTGACGGCGCTGACGTGGATATTGTTGACATCCAGCAGCAGGCCGCAGCCGGTTCGGCGCGCCAGCTCGGCGATGAACTCCCACTCCGGGATCGGCGAGTGCTCGAAGCGCAGGTAGCTCGCCGGGTTCTCCAGCAGGATGCGGCGCCCGAGCGTGGACTGCACGATGTCGACATTGGTGCAGAGCACCGCCAGCGCCTCCTCGGTGTAGGGCAGCGGTAGCAGGTCGTTGAGGAAGACGCCGCCGGAAGTGGACCAGGCGATGTGCTCGGAGACCAGCCCCGGTTGCACCCGATTCACCAGGGATTTTACGCGCGCCAGATGCGCCGGGTCGGGAGGCTCCACCGAGCCCA
>JAKDMK010000610.1 GCA_030452365.1 Nitrococcus sp. | reverse complement strand
CAAACCGATTGTACTGGTGGTTGACGACCACCGTTTCTCGAGGACGGTGCTCAGCCGCATTCTCAATGCAGCTGATTACCGCGTTGAGGTGGCGAAAAGCGCCCAGGAGGCGTTGGAGCGGGTGCGCCACTACGAACCGGACGCATTCATCCTCGATACCGAGATGCCAGGGATGGACGGCATTGAGCTGTGCTGGCGACTACGCGAGCAGGCGCGCTTCCGCATCACGCCCATCCTGGTCTGCACGGCCAACGAGGACCGTAATCTGCTGCGCTCGGCTTTCACCGCGGGCTGCGATGACTTCCTGGTCAAACCTCTGGAGCCGCTCCTGGTAGTTGCCCGCCTGGGTGGCCTTCTCAAGAAATCCGACTATTACAAGCAACTCGAGCGCATCCGCGCCGATCTTGCGCGCTATGTTTCGCCACGGATCCGCAACGTCATCGAGAGCCGCAGCAAGGGTCAGCGCGCCACATCACCGCCGCAGCAGCGCGACGTCTGCGTCCTTTTCTCTGATATTCGCGGCTTCACTGCCCTCTCGCAGTGTATCGAGCCGACCGAGCTGTTCCGGGCTGTCAGCCAACACCTTGGAACTCAAGTCGAATGCGTCTATGCCCACCACGGCTATGTCGACAAATTCGGCGGCGATGGCGTCATGGCGATCTTCGACGGCGCGGAAATGGCCTGCGATGCCTGCCGCTGTGCCCTGGACATCATGGACCGGGTCAGCGCCTTACCGCCACTAAGCGATGGTGGCCCAGTACCGATCGGCGTTGGCATCCATGCTGGCCCCGTGGTGATCGGCAACATCGGCAGCGGTGATCATCTCGATTACACCGCCATTGGCGAGACGGTCAATGTTGCGGCACGGCTATGCGGGCATGCCAATCCCATGGATGTCATCGTCTCGCACGCGGTGCACGAGACAGTAGGATCTGCTACCGAGCTTGCGTTCGGTATAGGCGAAACCGTCACCATCCGGGGCCTGATCACACCCGTAATCCTGTACCATCTAAGGCGCCGCGGGGTTGTCAGACAGGAATGTACAGCAGAACCAAACAACCCTTAGGGCCGGTTGACATCCAGGCCAGCCATATCAAAATCCCCACGACTAACCAAGCTTCCCACCAGCGCGTGAATCTTAGTTGCTTGGCGGATGTGCTTCGCTTATCAGCCCTACCATGCGCGATGTACCGGTAGGGCAGGATAAGCGAAGCGCATGCACCGAAAGGCTAGCCATCTCCACCGCCCCGGCTGGCCTCGCTCGCGACCGCCCGTGCCAGTACCCGTTCGAGCCGGCGCAGCCCTTCGTCCAGGTCGGCCTGCGGAATCACCAGTGACGGTGCCAACCGCACCGTGTCCGCTCCGGCAACCAGCAGCATCACGCCTTCCTCCAGGCCCAAGTGCAAGAGTTCGCGGGCTCGGCCCCGCCAATGGTCTGTCAGGGCGCAGCCGATGAGCAGACCACGGCCGCGGATTTGACCGAACACCCCATAGCGCGAAGCGAACACCTTCAGGGCATCGGTGAGCTCCTGGTGGCGCTCGCGCACGCCGGCAAGCAGCGCAGGCTCACTGATGATCGTCAAGGTTTCATTGGCCACCGCGCAGGCAAGCGGATTGCCGCCGTAAGTGCTGCCATGGCTGCCCACGCCGAAGCTCGCCGCGATGGGTGCCGTAGTGAGCATGGCGCCGATCGGAAATCCACCCCCCAGCCCTTTTGCCGTGGTCAATATATCCGGCGTCACCCCCAGGCCCATGTAGGCATAGAGCTCGCCCGTG
>JAKDMK010000609.1 GCA_030452365.1 Nitrococcus sp. | reverse complement strand
TCCTCCCAGGTACGCTCAGACAGCGTCGTCACGCAGATCAGAATCCGGGAATCAACTTCACCATCCCACTCGGCCTCCTTAAGACCAGACAAGTCCCAGTGTTGCCGACACCCCCAAGCAAAACGCGGACAAATCCGTTATTCTAGGAGGTCATGAAAAACGATCCCCTCACCGATATCCGTCTCGACTCCCTTGGCCTCCACGAATCACTGCTACTCGGTCTGGAGGAGGTTGGCTTTAGCCATTGCACCCCGGTCCAAGCTGTCGCCTTGCCCATCTTGCTGCAACATCGCGATGTGGCCGCGCAAGCCCAAACCGGAACGGGCAAATCGGCTGCCTTTCTGCTCGCGACCATGCACTACCTGATGACCACGCCTATTGCAGAAGGCAAGAAGGGGCCTTGGGCGTTGATCCTGGCGCCGACCCGAGAGCTTGCGCTACAGATCTACCGCGATGCCGAGCAGCTGGGCTATTTCACCGGGCTTCGTTGCACGGCCGTCTACGGCGGGATTGGCTACGAACAGCAGCGCAGCGAGCTCGAGCAAGGGGTCGACATCGTTATAGGCACACCTGGGCGCATCATCGACTTATACAAGCAACGTGTCTACAGCCTGGACAACATCGAGGTCGTGGTTGTGGATGAAGCCGACCGCATGTTCGACATGGGATTTATCGCCGATGTTCGCTACCTGCTGCGGCGCATGCCACCGGCGCCGCACAGGATCAATATGCTTTTCTCCGCCACGCTCTCCGAGCGGGTCAAGGAGCTGGCCTATGAACATATGAACGCGCCGCAGACCGTCGCCATCGAGCCCGAGCAGGTGACGGCTGAAAACGTACGCCAGACCCTCTATCACGTGGCCAGCTCGGACAAGATCGGCCTGCTCCTTGGCGTATTGCGTCAGCAGGATGCCACCCGCACCTTGGTGTTCGTCAATACCAAGCGCGACGCCGAGCGCGTAAGCGGTTACCTGCTTGGCAACGGTTTCGAAGCGGAAGTGATCTCCGGAGACATTCCGCAGAAGAAGCGCGAGCAGCTGCTGCATCGATTTCAGGAAGGGAAGCTGCCTATCCTGGTGGCGACCGATGTCGCGGCGCGCGGGCTGCACATTCCGGATGTCAGCCATATCGTCAACTATGATCTGCCGCAGAATGCGGAAGATTATGTCCATCGCATCGGCCGCACCGCTCGAGCCGGCGCCAGCGGCGACGCCATCAGCTTTGCCTGTGAGGCCTATGTTTACTCCTTGCCTGAGATCGAGGCCTACATAGCCCAGAAGATTCCTGCCGAAATGGCTTCAGCCCAGATAATCGCCACCGAAATCAGCCCACCACGGCGCACGCAGCGCCGCAAGCCGCCGCAGAGTGCCTCCCAAGGGCGTACTCCGAGTCGAGGCGGGCGCCGCAGCACCAAGCCATCCACCGCGGCCAAGCGAACCACGAACGAGGATCATGCGGGCAGCTAAAACGCTGGAATAGGATGGATCGGCTGCTAAACTTTAAGATATAGTCAAATGCCGCGCCTCGCGAAGAGGTGGATCGCGATGAACTTCGAAGGACTGGATCTTCCGACGCTCATAGCCATAGCGGGTGTGTTTATTACTTATGCTATGCCGTGGTGTATAGCGGCTTTGCGTGATCATCACCGGCAATACATGATCGGTTTACTAAATATGCTGTTGGGCTGGACCGTGATCGGCTGGGTAGTCGCCTTCCTCTGGGCTGCCGGGACGAAAAGCGGCCATGAGCAAGAGGAGCAGGTCGAGCCAGAACGGG
>JAKDMK010000608.1 GCA_030452365.1 Nitrococcus sp. | reverse complement strand
CGCCTGGAGATCGAGCTGGGCGAGCAGCAGGCGGAGCAGAACCTCGCCCCGGCGGCCCTGGTGGAATCACCCATGCACCGGGAGGGGCTCTCGCTTCTGCCCTGGCAGCGTGCCTTCGTCGCCGAGTGCCTTAAGCACCGGCGCTGGCACGGCGCGGTCCGCCTGCTGCTTGCCGACGAGGTGGGGCTTGGCAAGACCCTCTCGCTTGGCACGGCGGCGCTGACCTTGGCGCTGCTCGGCGAGCAGGAGGCAAGCGCCGCTACCGCCCGGCGCCGGCGGCCCATTGCGATCTTCGCCCCGGCCACGCTCACCGAGCAGTGGCAGACCGAGATGCTCGACAAGCTCGGCGTACCCTGCGCGCGCTGGGATTCGCACAAAAAGACCTGGCTCGATCCGGCCGGCCGCGCGATTTCGCCCACCGGCGCCGAGCACATCGGGCGCTGTCCGCTGCGCATCGGCATCATCTCGACCGGACTCATCACGCAGCCAAGCCGCGAGCGGGAGCTGCTCGGCAAGATCAATTTCGAGGTGCTGATCCAGGACGAATCGCACAAATCCCGCGAGCGCCAGGGGCTGGGCAAGGGCGCCGGCGAGCCCAACGCCTTGCTCGCGTTCATGCTCGATGCGGCCGGGCGCTCGCGCCATGTCCTGCTCGGCACGGCCACGCCGATGCAGACCCGGGTGGAGGATCTCTGGGATCAGTTGCGCATCCTGCACCGCGGCGATGGGCGCTTCGTGCTCGGCAACGATTTCAGCCCCTGGCACTCCCCGGATAAGGTCCTACCGGTGCTCACCGGCAGGGAGCGTATAGTCGAACCGGAGTCGGCCTGGCGGCTTTTGCGCTCGCCGCTGCCGCCGCTCGAGTCCTCGGACGAGCACGATTTCCGGCGCGTGCTGCACGAGATTCGCGGCGAGCTCGGGCTGGACGAACGTAATCCCGAGGGGCCGGACTCGGTGCTGGATCTCTCGAACGAGATTCGCGACGAGCTGGAGGATCTGCTCGAGACCGCGCAGGCCAACACGAGCTTTTTCCAGCGCCACAATCCCATCGTGCGCCACGTGGTGCTGCGCAAGCGCAAGGTGCTGGAGGAGGCCGGCTTGCTGCAGCGGGTGGGTGTGGACCTGCACCCGAACCGGGAGCGCAGCCGCGAGCCCAATGCCTATGCCGTGCTGTTCGAGGGTCAGGCGCTGCGCACCAATGATGCTTTCGACCGGGCCTACGAGGCCGCGGACCGGTTCGGCCAAGCCTATGGCCGACGGGTGAAGAGCGCGGGGTTCATGAAGAATCTGATGAAGCAGCGCCTGTGCTCGAGCTATATCGCCGGCCTCGAGACGGCCCGAAGAATCCTCGCTGGACAGCAAATGGAGGATGAGAGCGAGGAAGAGGCGGATGCGGCCATTGTCGTCTCCGATGAGGAAAGCCAAGCGCTGCACGAGCTGATCGAGGCGCTGGAGCGCCTACCGGGCGAGGACCCGAAGTTCAGGGCGGTCCGGCATTATCTGGTGCATGAAAAGTGGATCGAGCACGGCTGCATTCTCTTCAGCCAGTACTACGACACAGCCGCCTGGGTGGCGCGGAAGCTGGCGGCGCTGTTTCCGGAAAAGCTGGTGGGGCTCTATGCCGGCGCCGGCAAAAGCGCGCTCTACCGCGGGCCGGAGGATCGCAACGATGCCGAGCGCGAGGACTTGAAGCGCCTGGTCGAGGAGCAGGCGATCCCGCTCATGGTCGCCACCGACGCGGCCTGCGAAGGGTTGAACCTGCAGCGCCTCGGGTCCTTGAT
>JAKDMK010000607.1 GCA_030452365.1 Nitrococcus sp. | reverse complement strand
CCAGGATCTCCTCTGGCGGGAGCTGCCGGATCAGCGCGCCGGTCTTTGCGTCCAGCACCCGGATCACGGTCTGCCCGGTGATTTCGTCCATGGCGTACTCGAGCCGCTGCGGGGCCGTCCCCAGTGACTCGCTGATCTTCCGCACCGCCCGCTGCAGGCCATCGCCCGATACCAGGCGCGCCTCGCCCTCCTTTGCAGTGTCGCGCTCGACGCGGCCTGCCGCCGGATTACGCGCGGGCTGACGGGCCGGGTGACGGGCCGGCTGCAGTGGCGTTATTGAACCGACCGGGTCTTCCATTTCAGCTCACACCCTTTCTACGCAAGCGAATAAAAGGCGGGCCCGGCGGCCGGGCCCGCCCAAGCTGGGCCTACTGCAAGAGCGCCAGCGCCGTCTGCGGCAGGGCGTTGGCCTGGGACAGCACCGAGACACCCGCCTGCTGCAGGATCTGCGCCTTGGTCAGGCGCGCGGTCTCGGCGGCGAAGTCCGCATCGCGGATGCGGGAGCGGGCCGCGGAGAGATTCTCCACACCAATGCTCAGGTTGGAAATGACCGACTCGAAACGACTTTGCGTGGCGCCCAGCTCGGCGCGCAGGCCGTTGACCTGCTGCAGGGCGTAGTCGACCGTGCGGATGGCTTCACTGGCGCTATCCCGGGTCAACACGCTGATGCCGTTGGTGGTGAAATCGGTGCTGGTCACGCCATTGAGAGCCAGGTTCGTCGCATCCGTGCCGGCCACGGTGACGGTGGTGCCCACATCGGCCGCCAGCTCAATACCCGCAAAGTAGGTCTCGGTGCCTGCAGCAGCGGCGAGCACGCCCGCGGTGTCGGTGGTCACCTCGATGGACCCGCCGGTGGAGTTGCTGAGGTCTATCGCAGCACCGTCGACCGCGGCAGTGACACCAGTCTGCTCGCTGAATTGGTTTATAACATCGACCGCAGCCTGCACGGTGCTGCCGCTCGTAGCATCCAGCGACATGCTGACGCCGTTGATCTCGACATTTGCGACGGCCGTGCCAGTAGGAGCCGTGTAGGCTAGATCCTGGGCCGTCGTTGTATTCGCCTGCACGGCGCTGACACCGGAGTCGGCGGAGGCATTGTTGATAGCGCCTATCACGTCCTCTACCGTGGTGGCAGCACTAAGGTCAACGCTCACACCCTGCACGGTGATATCGGCCAGAGTAGCGATGTCGGAGGCAGCGATGCTGCTGCCAGTCGCGACGGCCGCACCCAGCACCGAGCCCCGGGCGTCCACGCCATTCACCGTGATGGTCTGGCCGCGGTTCGCTCCCACTTGGAACACCAGATCCTGCAGCGTGCCATCGAGCACGTTCTGGCCGTTGAACTGAGTCGACTGGGCAATGCGGTTGACCTCGGCGATCAACGCACTGACTTCGTTGTTGATGGCCTGCCGATCCGACGCCGTGTTGGTGTCGTTGGCGGACTGCACCGACAACTCGCGGATACGCTGGAAGGCCTTGCCGACTTCGTTGAGCGCGCCCTCAGCGGTCTGCGCGAAGGAGATGCCGTCGTTGGCATTGCGCACCGCCTGCTGGAGACCGTTGATCTGTGAGGTCATCCGGGCCGAGATCGCGAGGCCCGCGGCGTCATCCTTGGCGCTGTTGATACGAAGGCCCGAGGACAGGCGCTCGAGCGCGGTGCTGAGCATATCCTGGGAGCTATTGAGATTGCGCTGCGCGTTCAGCGAACCGATGTTCGTGTTGATCACTAAAGGCATGGTTCCGTCTCCTAAGCTGAATGGTCGGGTGGACCATTGTTTCCCTG
>JAKDMK010000606.1 GCA_030452365.1 Nitrococcus sp. | reverse complement strand
AAGCGCCGGTTTCCAAAGCCGCGTGCTTTGCCGAAAGTGGAGAAGCATGCGGCGCAATACGCTTCGCTATTGCGCCTACATGCGCTACGCGTGGCGGCCATGTCCAGCGGGAATAGGGGAGAATGTCAGAATGCGCATAGGTGTAGCTAATGAATCTGGCCGACTCTAATAATCTAGTTGATAAGAGAATCGTGGTCACCCGCCCGGCGCATCAGGCTGAACCGTTTTGTCGACTGCTGGAGCGGGCTGGCGCAAACGCTCTGCGCTGCCCTTTACTGGTTATTTCGCCCAGGCCAAATACCCGGTCGCTTCTGCGCCTGATAGAAGAAATTGACTCATTTGATCTGCTGTTATTCAACAGCCCTAACGCCGTGAACTTCGGCATTGCGCAACTTGCCTCGCGCTGCAATCTCCGCGGTCGGGCAAAAATCGCGGCAATCGGGGCCAAGACCGCGCAGGCGATTACTGGCCTCGGTTACCAAGTCGATATCTGCCCAGAAACGGGATTCGACAGTGAATCGCTGCTGCAACTTCCCATCTTGCAGGACGTCAGCGGCATGAGAATTGCCATCCTCAGAGGCTCCGGGGGTCGCGACTTGACCGAGTCGGTGCTGCGCTCAAGGGGCGCGCAGGTAATTCATGTTAAGGTCTACGATCGCCTGCCGCCAAGTAAGGATCAGTTCGAGCAGATCGAAGCCCTGTTGCTGCACAAGGGCTTCGATGCCGTAACCATTACCAGCGGTGAAGCCTTCCTCGCCCTCTGGAGCGGTTCCGATTCCAAGCTGCGGCATTTGCTGAACCAGTCTGCCTTCATAGTCGGCAGCCGGCGTATTGCCGATATGGCCCAAACCGAAGGATTGCGGTCACTTATTGCAGTCGCGGACGATCCCAGCGACGAATCCATGTTCTCGGCACTGATCGAGTGGTCGGCACAGGCGCGCTAGGACAAACAAATTGGACAGAGATGCGGCTGACAAGCTGTTCTACGAGCTCCTTCGCGCTAGTAACGTCGGAAAAACTAAAGCGATCTTGATGGGAGAGGCCGTTCAAAACTTTGGTGCGTGGTACTGGGAGAACGATAAAGATGATCGCGCCTGTATCAAGCGGCTATCCGCGAGAATCCAACAGGATGGACGCAATCCGGCAAAGTACGGCATACAGTAATGCCCAACGAATACACAGTAACGTCAAAGTCCGAGCTGCGCCTTCCATCCGATGAGGGTCAGCCTGGGCACGGAGGCGAAGCAGCGCAGTAGAAATTCAAGGTCGTCGGCTTTCGAACGGAAATCTATACTGGAATCCAAAGGGTGAAAGTCCCGTACCAGTAGCGGTTGGCCATCGGCCGGTAATCGAGTGTTGCGTGGGTAATCCCGGCTGCGACGCGTACACAGAGAGTAGGCAGGTGGGCGTGATCGAGCCCCGCAAGTTTCTCGTGCAGCCGATGTATTTTACTCAGCGGAAGGTCATATCGCGGGCATTGTAGTGGCCTAATGTTCTGGATCGACTTTCAACAACGAGGCGAATGGCATGAATATACGACCGGTTATTCAATGCTCTGAGATATTCTTTGTTGTTATAATGACTTTCTACGCATCGCAGTCAATAGCGGTGACAACTATATGCACGGCACCGAGTGGTGCAGATAGTAGGACGATATTGATTCACTATCCACATCTCATGCCACTACCTTGCCAAACGTTCTACGTAAAATATGGCGTTGCAAAACAAATTGCTTGGGCCAAGAATACCAAGGGTATATGTGAGAAAGTGGCGGCGCAGGTTCAG
>JAKDMK010000605.1 GCA_030452365.1 Nitrococcus sp. | reverse complement strand
AGCACGCAGTCGCTCGCTTGGATGGACAAGCGATTTAGGTTTTCGTTGATGTTTGCTGAAACCTAGAACGCTCAGCGACGGTCATACTAAGGTGAGAGGCGCGCGTATGCGGCGCGAACAGGGTCCGGTGTGGCGTGCGTCATAGCCGCTTGCTCAATCATTGAGCTGTATGGGCCGATTCCAATTGCCCGCGGCAGGCGGGTTTATTCGTCACCCCGGCGAAAGCCGGGGTCTATCTTGTCCAGCTGGATTCTGTCTTTCACTGGAACGACAAGAAGGCGCTATCAGAGTTTGTGTCAAGTGCGCACGGAGTGCGAAGCCGGCGAACAGAGTTAGCTCCAATTTACAGCTACGCCTGGCTTTGGCTTGGCAGCAACCCAAGGGACGTTAAAGGTTCTTCATATGGATTCGATGGTTTGCAACGACAACGCGCCGGTTCGGCATGACGTCAGCCTGTTGACCGACCACGACATCTACCTCTTCAGACAGGGTACCCATTGCAGACTGTACCAGAAGCTTGGGGCCCATCCGCTGAGTGCGGGGGGCATCGACGGCGCGTACTTTGCTGTCTGGGCACCCAACGCCGACCGGGTTTCCGTCATCGGCGAGTTCAATGGCTGGCAACCCGATAGCCATGCACTTGCCCAGCGCATCGATGAATCCGGTATCTGGGAAGGCTTCATCCCCGGGGCCGGCCAGGGCGCGTTGTACAAATACCACGTCAAATCCCGCTGGAACGACTACCAAGCCGATAAGGGCGATCCATTCGCTTGCTACTCGGAGGTGCCGCCTGGAACTTCCTCGCGCGTATGGGAGCCGCACTACGCTTGGCAGGACGCCGATTGGATGACGCGACGTCAGCGTGCCAACGCCCTCGATGCCCCGATCTCAATCTACGAGGTGCATCTCGGCTCCTGGCGCCGGGTGCCGGAGGAGCACAATCGTTCGCTTGGCTATCGCGAGATCGCGCATGCGCTCGCCGACTATATCCAGGAGCTAGGTTTTACTCATGTCGAGATCCTGCCGGTCATGGAACACCCCTTCTACGGATCGTGGGGTTACCAGACCGTCGGCTACTTCGCGCCGACCGCGCGCTACGGCACGCCCGAGGACTTCATGTACTTCGTCGATTACCTGCATCGCAACGGCATCGGCGTCATCCTCGATTGGGTTCCGTCGCATTTTCCCGGCGATGGCCACGGGCTGGCTTATTTCGACGGTACTCATCTCTATGAGCATGCCGACCGCAGGAAAGGTTTTCACCCGGAGTGGAACAGCTACATCTTCAACTACGGCCGCCATGAGGTGCGCTCATTTCTCCTCAGCAGCGCTTTGTACTGGCTCGATCGCTACCACCTGGACGGCTTGCGCGTGGATGGGGTCGCCTCCATGCTCTATCTCGATTATGCGCGCAACGCCGGCGAGTGGATCGCGAACGAGCACGGCGGCAACGAGAACCTGGAGGCGATCGGCTTTCTGCGCAGCCTCAACGAGGCCGTCTACCGGGATCATCCCGATGTGCAGATCATCGCCGAGGAGTCCACCGCCTGGCCTATGGTCTCGCGCCCTGCTTACCTCGGCGGTCTCGGCTTCGGCATGAAGTGGAACATGGGCTGGATGCACGACACCCTGAGCTACTTCGCTCACGATCCCGTCTATCGCAAGCACCACCACGGCGAGCTCACCTTCAGCCTATTGTACGTGTTCCACGAGAACTTCGTGCTGCCGCTCTCCCACGACGAGGTCGTGTACGGCAAGGGCTCACTGCTCGGCAAGATGCCGGGTG
>JAKDMK010000028.1 GCA_030452365.1 Nitrococcus sp. | reverse complement strand
CACGGCGTGTCCCGCCAGAGCACAATGCCCCAGGCACCAGCACCGCACACTGACCGTAGCAGGGCAAGGGCCTGGTTCGGCGACCGCAGATGACAGCAAAACGAGTCGCGCGCATGCGAGCGGTGCTGGCACGGCGCCAACCCGACCTGAGGGTGCTGCTGGATCAGGTCAACAAGCCGCACAACCTCGCTGCCATACTCAGAACCTGTGATGCGGTCGGTGTGCTTCAGGCCCACACCGTCTGGCCACACGGCACTCCGGCAGTGCATCGGCATTGCTCCGCCGGTGTTGGCAAATGGGTGAATCTCGTCGCTCACTCGGATGTGCGAAGCGCCGTTGGGGCGCTGCGCACCGAAGGCCTGCGCGTGTACGCCGCCCACCTTGGGCAAAACGCCGTCGATTATCGACATGTGGATTACACGTTGCCCTGCGCCGTGCTCATGGGCGCCGAACTCTGGGGGGTGAGCGAGGATGGCGTTCGGCTCGCCGATGAGCTCATAGCCATTCCGATGCTGGGCCTCGGTGCTTCGGTGAACGTGTCGGTGGCAGCGGCCGTCATCTTGTATGAGGCACAACGCCAGCGGCTGGCCCAGGGTATGTACGACCGCCCGCGGCTCGATGCGGAGACACGACGCCGGATGTTGTTCGAATGGCTGCAGCCCCGCATCGCAAGTCACTGCCGCGAGCGGGGGCAACCCTATCCGGAGCTCGACGAGGCAGGGCACCTGGCGAGGCCGCCCGCCAGCGGCCAATAGCGGCCCGCGCGGGGTGCTGCCTGGCTCGGATGTTGCCTAATCCTCTTATCTATAAATCGAGAGTCGATGCGTGGAGTGGGTCCGGCATGGCCAGACAAGACCGTAGGCCGCCTGGACGGCGGCCTTCGAGCCTACAGGGACGTATTCACGGCGTGTCTTGTCTGGCCATGCCGGACCCGCTCATACAGTCTGGTAACGTATCGCCGCTCTGGCTATTGCGAGAACCAGTGCTCCTCTAGCGCCTCGAAGACCAGGGCGGGATAACGGTTGCTGCCCAGGCTGCCGTTGTAACGCGCGAGTGCCCGGGCGAGGTCGCCGTGCTCCAGATCCAGGTAGTAACGCAGGATTGTGCATCCCAGACGCAGATTGGTATCGATATGGAAGAGGTTGTCATTAGGATGACCAATTTCTTCCAGCCAGAACGGCATGATCTGCATCAGTCCGCGCGCGCCGGAAGAGGAGATGGCGAAGCGGTTGAAATCGCTTTCGACATCGATCAGGGCGAGCACCCATTCCGGCTTGAGCCCGGCGCGTTTGGCTTCTGCATGCACCAGTCGCAGCAAGCGCAGGCGTTCGTCTGGATCGGGAATGCGATCACGCAGCCGGCTCGACATGTCCATGAGCCAGACCTCGGCGGCGAACTGGCTGGCAAAGCTATCGGCGTGTTCGATGGCACGCTTGAGGGCGTCGCGCAGCTGGGGATCGGGGGGAGCGGCCCGCGCGCCGGGGCACTCGCCGGCAACCAGGCTCAGTGCCAGAAGCGCGCCGGCGAGGGAGCGCAATAGATTCGATCGACTCATCCGGGGCGCGCTTCGCTCTCCCGGCGCAGGTCGCACAGGAGCTCGACCACGCGCTCGCGCGGAAGATCGCGGCTGCTGGGCTCGGTGCGGCCACGATATTCCACCGTGCCGCCCGCGAGCCCGCGCTCGCTGACCACGATGCGATGCGGTATGCCGATCAACTCCATGTCCGCGAACTTGACACCAGGGCGGGCCTCGCGATCGTCCCACAGCGGTTCCAGACCCGCGGCGCTAAGCGCCTCATGCAGGCGTTTGGCCTCGCTTTGAACGGCCTCGACACGGTGCGCGTTGATCGAGACGATGGCGACTTGGAAGGGTGCCAACGGCGCCGGCCAGATAATCCCCCGTTCATCGTGATTTTGCTCGATGGCCGCCGCCACCACGCGAGAGACGCCGATTCCGTAGCAGCCCATGATCAGGGGCACACTGTTGCCGTTCTCATCCAGGACCGCGGCGCTCATGGACTCGCTGTATTTGGTGCCGAGCTGAAAAATATGACCCACTTCGATGCCGCGTCTGATCTGCAGGCTGCCCTCACAGCTCGGACAACCCTCGCCGGGGCGCACGGTGCGCACGTCGACCCGTTCGGGTAGTGCGACATCTCGCCCCCAGTTGAGATCGATCCAGTGCCAGTCCTGACGATTGCTGCCGCTTGAGAAGTTAGCAATGGCCGCTGCGCGCTCATCGACTCGCAGCAACAATCCCTCGGGCAGGCCCCTCGGCCCGATAAAGCCCCGTGGCACGCCGGTCGCGGCATGCGCTTCCTCCGGCTCGGCCAAGCGTACCTCGAAGGCGCCGAGCGCCAATCGAGCCTTGCTTAGATTGAGCTCGTCGTCGCCGGCGAGGAAGAACACGGCCGGTTTGCCGTCGGCAAGCACTACGATGCTCTTGACGATCTGATCCAGGGCCAAGCCCAGGAGCTGCGCCTGCTCGATTACCGTTTGGATGCCTGGTGTGGCCTGCTCCCGCGCCACTCGCGGCGGTTCATCGCGGGGCATGGCAGGGCGCGATCGCGCGAGCTCGATATTGGCGGCATAGTCGCAGCGCTCGCACGCGGCGATCGCATCCTCGCCGGAGTCGGCGAGGACGTGGTACTCCTCCGAGACGCTGCCCCCAATCGCCCCGGAATCTGCCCGCACGGCGCGGAAATCGAGCTGCAGCCGCCGGAAGATGCTGCTGTAGGCCTCGCGCATGGCCTCATAGGTGGCATCCAGCGAGGTTTGATCTAGGTGGAACGAATAGGCGTCCTTCATCAGGAATTCGCGCGCGCGCATCACGCCGAAGCGGGGGCGAATCTCGTCGCGAAACTTGGTCTGGATCTGATAGTAAGTCACCGGCAGCTGGCGGTAGCTATGAATCTCGCGTCGGACCAGGTCGGTAATGACCTCTTCGTGGGTAGGGCCGAAGCAGAACTCGCGCGCCTGCCGATCCTTGATGCGCAGCAGCTCCGGCCCATACTGTTCCCAGCGGCGCGATTCCTGCCAAAGCTCGGCGGGCTGTATTGCGGGCATCAGAACTTCCAGCGCGCCGCTGCGATCCATCTCCTCGCGCACCACCCGCTCGACGTTCCGCAGTACCCGCAGCCCAAGCGGCAGCCAGGTGTAAAGCCCGGCACCTAGCCGGGCGATGAGGCCGGCACGAAGCATCAGCTGATGACTGATGATCTCGGCATCGGCTGGAATCTCGCGCGAGGTGGACAGGGGAAACCGGGTTGCTCGCATAGCTATTACTCGTCTGTCAACGCCACTGCCTGGGATTGCGCAAGGGTATCCCATGACGTATCGGGAATCGACAGTACTAATTTGCCCGTTAACATGGCTCCCACCCAGCAACGCGGCGCCCTGATGGACGTCAACGGGCCCCAGAAACCTACTGCGCCGGGCAATGCTGCTCGATGTAGCCCTCGGCGGCGGCGATCTTCGCCTGCCGCTGCTCCTCGGTATAGCGCACGACATTGCCGGTAGAATCGCGGAACCGGCGGTTGCTGCCACCGGCCTGGAGGAATTGCAGGTTGTGCCGTGCGGCTTGGCATTGTTCGCGCAGCCGCTGCGGATCCTGGGCAACCGTCTGAGCATGCTGATCGCTCTCGCCCGGCTTGCTGGCAGCCTCCTGGCCACTGGAGTGCACCGATGCATCCGGCCGGCCTGCCGGCTGGTTCGGCGACGGTCGCGGATGCCCGGTTGGCGTTTGGACATCGATCGTTTGCGCAGAGTGGCCTACCGGCGGTAGCTCGCCGTAGTGGACCTGTCCCTGGCGATCGCTCCATTGATAAACTCGGGTTGCCGCGGTGGCCGTAGCGGTAAGTGCTGCCAGCAAAACCGTAATCCACGCGATCCGCTGCATGCGGGCTACTCCTCATAGCGCAGAGTGGTGCGTAGGAGTATGTGGCAGGCGCACCGGTTCACGTTGCGAACGGGTTCACGTACAAGGCAGGACAAAACGGCGGCTTGCTCCAATCCCGCTGCGGCGCTTGATGAGCTCACCCGCGCTCAATATAATTATCGTTTTACCAGTCAAACTTATCTCGCGGACGAATTCGAGCATTTCCGCGTAGACTCGGGGCCTCGAGCCAGTACCGGGCGCGCAATCTGGGTAGAGGCCATGCGGCATATCATCTCCATTCTTGTGGAGAACGAGTTCGGCGCTCTGTCGCGGATCGCTGGCCTGTTCACTGCTCGCGGTTACAATATCGAGTGCCTCACGGTTGCGCCGACGGATGACCCGACGCTCTCGCGCATGACCTTGGTTACCGTCGGTGACGACCGCATTATCGAGCAGATCATCAAGCAGCTGAACAAGCTGCTGGACGTGGTCAAAGTACTGGATATCACTGAAGCGGCCCATATCGAACGGGAGATCATGTTGGTGAAGATGCAGGCCGTCACCGCGGAGGCTCGAGAAGAGTTCAAGCGCTTGGCGGATATCTTCCGCGGCCGCGTGCTCGATGTCACCGGCAAGACCTACACGATCGAGCTAACCGGTACCAGCAGCAAGCTGGACGCCTTCCTCGAGGTGATCGAAAAGCGCACGCCGCTCGAGGTCGTGCGCTCCGGTGTGATCGGAATCGCGCGTGGTGATAAGCAAATGCGCCTCTAGGGCCTGTTGGCTTTTACCACGGCGTCGCGTTGCCGTCCAAAAACCGGCCAGGCAAGGCGCGAGAAGAGAACTTTAGTGTTACTAAATGAACGACGAGCAACGCCGAGGAAACGTGATGAAGGTGTACTACGATAAGGACGCCGAGCTCTCCCTCATACAGGGTAGCCGGGTGGCAGTCCTTGGCTACGGCTCACAGGGCCACGCCCATGCGAACAACTTGCGCGAATCGGGCGTTTCGGTCGTAGTCGGCTTGCGCTCAGGCTCGAGCTCCATGGAGAAGGTCCGCCAGGCCGGGCTTGAAGCCGCTTCGGTCGAGGACGCGGTCAAGCAAGCCGATCTGGTCATGGTCCTTACTCCGGACGAGCACCAGGCGCGCCTCTATCGCGAGCAGATCGAACCCAATCTGAAGCAGGGGGTCGGCCTCGCCTTTGCCCACGGCTTCAATATCCATTTCGGACAGATCGAGCCGCGCGCGGATCTCGATGTCATCATGATCGCCCCCAAGGGGCCGGGTCATCTGGTGCGCTCGACCTACGTCGATGGGGCCGGCGTGCCAAGTTTGATTGCCATACAACAGGATGTCTCGGGGCGGGCGAGAGAGGTGGCGCTGTCCTATGCGGTTGCCATCGGGGCCGGTCGTGCGGGAATCATCGAGACCAGCTTTCGGGAAGAGACCGAGACCGATCTGTTCGGTGAGCAGACAGTGCTCTGCGGTGGCATCACCGCGCTCATCCAGGCGGGCTTCGAGACCCTGGTAGAAGCCGGCTATTCACCGGAGATGGCCTATTTCGAGTGCCTGCACGAGACCAAGCTCATTGTCGACCTGATCTATGAAGGCGGAATCGCCAATATGCGCTATTCCATTTCCAACACGGCCGAATATGGCGATTTCACCCGCGGCCCGCGGGTAATCAACGAGGCATCGCGCCGGGCCATGAAAGAGATTCTGGCCGAGATTCAAAGCGGTGATTTCGCTAAGGAATTCGTTTTGGAGAATCAGGCGAATGCGCCCCGTCTCAAGGCGATGCGGCGGCAGGCGGTACAACATCCTATTGAGGTGGTGGGAGAGAAGCTGCGCGGTATGATGCCATGGATCGGCGCCAGACGCCTGGTCGATCGCAACAAGAGTTGATTCCTCTGCAGCGGGTGCTGCGCATCAAATATGTGACTGGCGAGTGGCCGCGGTGTTGCCGTGCGCAATCGGCACCAGCGGCCTAAATTGCTTCGCCTCGCGATCCTGCCTGTGCAACTTTACGGCGGTACCGTACCGATGCCAGATCCCTACCAGCCCCATGACTGAACCCAACGACACCCGTAATGATCGGGGCATCCGGCAACGCCGGGGAATCTATCTGCTGCCCAATCTTCTGACCACCACCGCCTTGTTTTTCGGCTTTTACGCGATAGTGGCAGCGATGAACAATGAGTTTCAGAGTGCGGCTATCGCTGTGCTGATCGCAATGGTGATGGATGGGCTCGATGGCCGCGTGGCGCGGCTGACCAATAGCCAAAGTGACTTCGGGGTGCAATACGATAGCATTGCCGATATGGTCTCCTTCGGGGTGGCGCCCGCGCTAGTGATGTACCAGTGGGCGCTGGCCGATCTCGCATCCTTGGGCTCTCTTTGGGGCAAGCTCGGATGGTTGGGCGCGTTCATTTATGCCGCCTGCGCCGGATTGCGTCTGGCGCGATTCAACACCCAGTTCGGCGTCGCCGACAAGCGCTATTTCCAGGGGCTTCCGAGTCCGTCAGCCGCGGCTGTGGTCGCAGGCATGGTCTGGGCGGGTAACCGGCTGGGCGCGGATGGTGTCGTTATTGGTATCGCGGCTCTAGTGCTTACCGTGTTGGCTGGGATCCTGATGGTGAGTAATGTGCGATATTACAGCTTCAAAGAGATTGATTTTCGCTATCGCGTTCGGTTTATCGCCATGGTATTGCTGGTCCTCGTGCTCGCGGTAACTTCGGTACACCCACCTCTGGTGCTGTTTCTAGTGGCGCTCGCCTATATGGGCTCCGGTCCGGCGCTGACCGTGGTGCAACGGCGGCGCCGGCGCAAACGCTGAACGCGCGCTGGACAGTTACCGACCCGTACCCAGTCGGGCTTGCATGAGTCTGCCGGTGGCGCCGCGGCTTTCGTGGGATAATAGTGGAGCGCAAGCATGAACCAGCCCGAACGTCTTCTAGTGTTTGATACCACCCTGCGCGATGGCGAACAAAGCCCAGGGGCTTCCATGACCAAAGAAGAGAAGCTTCGTATCGCCAAAGCGCTGGAGCGGATGCGGGTCGATGTGATCGAAGCCGGATTCCCGGCCGCGAGCACGGGTGATTACGAGGCCGTGCGAGCGGTGGCGGAGCTCATTCGCGAAAGTCGGGTTTGCGGACTCGCCAGGGCGCGCGAGGCCGATATCGACCGCGCCGCTGCAGCGATCAAACCGGCCGCGGCGGGGCGTATTCACACCTTTCTCGCGACCTCGCCGATCCATATGCAGATGAAGCTTAAAATGCAGCCCGACGCCGTGCTGGAGCAAGCGGTTTGGGCAGTTCGGCACGCCCGGCGCTATTGTGATGACATCGAATTCTCGCCCGAGGACGCCGGCCGCTCGGAGCCGGATTTCCTTTGCCGTGTGCTGGAGGCGGTGATCAAGGCCGGTGCCACGACGGTCAATATACCCGATACCGTAGGCTACAGCGTGCCTGAGCAATTCGGGGCGCTGGTTGCCTATTTGCGTGAGCGCGTGGCCAACTCGGATCGGGCCGTCTGGTCCGTGCACTGCCACAACGATCTTGGCTTGGCAGTGGCGAACTCGCTCGCGGCTGTCATGGGCGGAGCCCGGCAGATTGAGTGCACGATCAATGGGCTGGGCGAGCGAGCGGGCAATGCGGCCCTGGAGGAGCTGGTAATGGCGGTGCGCACACGCCAGGATTATTTTCCCTGCGATACCGCAATCAATACCCGTGAGATTGTCCCGACCTCCAAGCTGGTAGCCAATATCACCGGCTTCGCGGTGCAGCCCAACAAGGCAATCGTCGGCGCCAATGCCTTCGCCCATGAGTCGGGTATCCACCAGGATGGCGTGCTCAAGATGCGCGAGACCTACGAGATCATGCGTGCCGAGGACGTGGGCTGGGGGATGAACCGCATGGTACTGGGCAAGCACAGCGGTCGTAACGCCTTGCGCACGCGCTGCCAAGCACTGGGGATTGGTTTTGCTAGCGAGGCGCAGCTCAATGAGGCCTTCGCCCGTTTCAAGGAGCTTGCCGATAAAAAGCACGAGATATTCGACGAAGACCTGCAAGCGCTTGTGAGCGAGGCAACGGCTGCCTTGGTGAACGAGCGTGTGCGGCTCGTTTCCTTCCGCTGGTGCTCGGAAACAGGGGAGCGCCCGCTGGCGGAGATTACGCTTGTGTTAGATGATGAGGAGCGCAAGGCCAGCTCGACCGGGGATGGCCCCGTGGACGCCGCTTTCAAGGCAATCGACAGCATCGTCAAAAGCGGCACCGAGCTGTTGCTGTACTCGGTGAACAACATTACCACTGGCAGCGATGCTCAGGGGGAGGTGACCGTGCGGCTCGACAAGGGCGGGCGGATCGTCAACGGCCAGGGCTCGGATACGGATATCGTCGTTGCCTCGGCGAAGGCTTACATCAACGCGCTCAACAAGCTGGGGCAGGCCGATCAGCGGACTCATCCGCAGATCACGGCTTCTTGAAGCAGGCCGCTGGGCAAGTGCCAAGATAGCGAGACGCTGGGAGCTCGCAGCGCGGCGGGCACGCCGGAGTTCCGCATCCTGGCGGTGGCCGGCAGCGGCGACCTGACCCTGCGGCAGGCCACCATCCGAGGGGGGGCGTAATACCGAGCGGGGATACACTCTGCGGCGGCTCAGCCACTGTCGGCGAGGGCCAGGGCGGTGGCGTGCGCAACTTTGGCATGCTGAGCGTCGCCAACAGCACCATTTCCGGCAACGCAGCCGCGCGGGGCGGCGGCGCCGCGCTCGGCCAGACTGCCGAAGACCTGGTTGGCACCTGGACGTTGCTTTCCATTGACCTCGTGCACCGGGGACGGCAATCGGGCCCAGCCGTTCGGTCCCCATGCAAACGGCTTGAACATCCTCGAGGCCAACGGTTACTTTGCGTATCTACTCACGCATCCCGGATGGCCCAAATTCACGTCCAGCAACGGCAGCGTGCCGTAAGCCTGAGATTGTCACCCTCCCTGCGGTGACAATGACAAAGTTGGGGTGTTTGGCGGTTTCCAACCGGCTGTGGATGAGCCACGCCGGTGTTACAATGGTGACACAACGTCCCGGAGTAACACGTGGAGGCTGTCATGTCCGATCCCACCATCACGGTACGCCTGCCGCCCGAGAAGCGTCAGCGCCTCACCGAGTATGCGGCACAGGCCCACAAATCGCGCAGCGCCGTGCTGATCGAGGCCTTGGATGAGTACTTGGCGCGGCGCGCCCGGGCACAGCATACCGATGCGATGAACCGCGAGCTCAAACGCCTGGCGAAGCTCGAACGTGAAGACCCGGACCTGGCCGAATTCTATGGCGAGCGTGGCAACGATCCGTCCGGGGATCCGTGGTGAGTTATCAGGCTGGTGATATCGTTTGGGCGCGTTTCTTTGCGGATAAACTGCGCCCGGGCGTAGTCGTCGGCAACGACCGCTATGTGCGCAGCGTGGTGCTGGTCTGTCCTGGTACCGGCACGCTGCTGGGGGGGCCGGTGCGCATCCGCCTCGAGCCAGAGGAGACGGGCCTGTCAGCAGCAACCGAGATCATGCCGCACCGATTACAATCCTTGCCGCCAAATAAGCTGCAAGAAGTCGTCGGCCGCATGCCGGCCGCGAGGTGGGAGCAGTTGGAGGATGTGTTATTGGACCTGCTTGGACTTCAGAGTGCCTGTCAGCGGCTCCTGCGTTAAGCGGCTTTGCTGGAGCGAAGGAGAGCACAATGACCGCCACGCAGAGCTCGCCGGCCTGCCGGCCGCGGTCAGCGTCGAGGATCTGGGCGCGCAGTTGAACGACTTCGGCGATACCGCCGTCGTCATCTCGCAACTCGATCTCGTCATCAGCGTGGACACCGCGCTGGTGCCCCTCGCCGGTGCACTGGGCAAGCGGTGCGAACCCCAACATCTTGTGGCTAGGAACACGTTCGGGTTCACGTTGTTCATCCCAAACTACGAGCTAATCTCGACCCGATTGCGCCCGCGGCGCTTCGCCAGGTATAGGGCCTGGTCGGCGGCACGAATCAGATCCTCCGGCTTGTTTCTGATCCACGTGCCGTCCATGTGCGCGGCTGTGCCCACTGATATCCAGAAAGCCCACGCTCAGCGGTCGCTGGTGCCGCGTAGCGGTCTCGAACGCCTGATCCAAGGTCTTGTCGAAATGGCCTCGGTTATAGGCACCGGTCAACGGATCGCGCCGGGCGGTCTCTTGGAGCTGGGCGGCCACTTGCTCGAGGTCGCTGACTCTGCGCGTGGCCTCCGCGGCGTGTTGCAGCAACTTCAAATATCCCATGACCAGCAGTTCACGGGCCTCGTCAGTGATACTGGCGGCCTGACCGGTCGACAAATTCCGCATCTCAAAGAGCTCCTCAATTCCCGGCAGCGAGTCCGCCACGTGGAGCAGTACGGCGGATAGCACATCGCGGTCGAGCACGAGCCAGCGTTCGCTCGCGGCCGCGGCCGTAGCACTTTCGGTATCAGTATCCAGGTAGATATCGGCGATGTAGCCTGAGACGCCGACGCATGCGATGAAGGTGCGTAGGTGCTCGGGTGTATCCGGAGCCTGTATGGTATGGATGGCCGTGGTAGCAAGGGGCAGATAATCCGGCAGCTCCCACTGGCGCATGATCCAGGCGCCGACTTCACCATGGTCGGTGCCGAAGTGTTCGCGCTCCTGCGCGATCAGCGTCTCATGGCTCGGCAAATTGTCAAGCAGGGCCGGATAGCGCTGCGCAAATGCCGACGCCAGCACGAGTACGCCAATGTCCTGGAGTAGCCCGGTGAGGAACAGCTCTTCCAAATCGCTGGCTTTGCACTGCCGACCAAGCTCTCTGCAGGCGAGGGCGGAGAGCAAGGATCTGCGCCAGAAGCGTTCCAGATACCGGTGTTGGGGTTCACTGCCTTTGAGATTGGTGACAAGCGAGAAGCTTAGGGCGAGCGTAACAGTGGAGTTCAGCCCGAGCACCATCACGGCCTGGCGCAGATTGTCCGTGCGCCTGGACTGTCTGAGCAGCGGTGAATTGGCTGCGCGCATAATCTTCGCCGTCAATGCCGGATCCTTCGCGATCAATGCCGCAAGCTGGTCGATATTGATTTCCGGATCGCGGGCCATATTGACAATGCGCAGCGCAACACCGGAGAGCGTCGGCAGTTGCGGACAGGCACGCAGTAGTTCTTCTATTTCTGGTTTCATGGCGACTATGAAGCCCGATTTGTCGGCCAACTGGCACGGTATAAAGGCCACCTCCCCGGCAGGACAGCATGCTACGCGGGGTGTTCAATGCTGAGATTACCGCTATATCGAACTCAATTCGGTCAGGGCGATGCTAGGCGAACACCCCAGCGCCCATGACTGATCCGGTCATGGTGCACATGCTTACGGAGAACGCAATGGGGCAGGCAAATAAACGCGATCGCACAAACGAGTGGTTTGTGCCGGCTTTCGGACCACCGGGTTTTCGCGCGCTGGTTGGTCTGCTGTTTCTTCCCTACACTGGTATGGTGCTAGCCTATACGATGATTGGGTCAATGCTGGCGCCTAACATACACGCCGACCGAGTGCTTGCCGTCCTGGCAATTTATTTTCTGGCTTTAGGTGTCGGCGCCCATGCCCTAGACGCCGTTGGCAGTAAAGAATCTAAACCCTGGGGAGACGCCTTTTCCGTGCTGCACCTTTGCGTGCTTGCCACGCTGTCGTTAAGTGCGGCTTATGCTATAGGCATTTACTATATGTTATTCTATACGCCGCTACTTTGGATTATCGCTATTCCAGAGGGTTTTTTTGTGCTCGCTTATAATCTGGAGTGGTTCAAAGGCCGTTTTCATACCGACGCTTGGTTTGCCGTATCTTGGGGAAGTTTGCCTGTACTTAGCGGATATATACTGCAAACCAACGAGATCTCTCTAGCCGCCCTTGCGATTGCGGCTGCAATGGGTTTTATGAGCCTAGTCCAAATCAAGGCGTCACGTCCATATAAAGCATTAAAGCGCGCCCATGCAGATGGCGTGATTGACACCGACACCGTACAAATAGAGGTTCTAGAGCAAATACTAAAGAGTATTAGTGTTGGCGTCATTGTGCTCGCGGTGGGCCTGGCGATTTGGCGCGAATGGACCTAAATAAATAAGGTGTCGCCATATGGAATTTGTTGAGTATTGGGCGGGAATCCGAACCCATCTGGATAAGGAGCTAACAAGACAGATCCCAAGACTTTTCCGCGCACTCGGTACTCAGCAAGCTGAAGCAGTGCAGGACATCATTCAAAATGGTAAACGTATTCGCGGGGGCTTAGTCTGCCTCGTAAACGAAGCGCTTGGCGGCCATATGGCGGATGCTTTGCCGAGGGCGGTGGCTATTGAATGCATTCAGGCCGCCTCGCTCATCCACGATGACTACGTAGATGATGATGTGGTGCGCCGTAAGCGTCCAGCGACCTGGACGGTGGAAGGGCCGCGACGAGCGGTGCTTCTTGGGGATGTTATGTTTGCAACCGCAATACAGTCGATGGTGGAGCTAAGTAATGACGATGCATTCACGGTGACGCGTGCCATTGCCACGGTGGCCAATGGCGCCTATCAGGAACACGTCTGGCTGGCAAAGCCAATAGACGATGCCGGCCAGTTTGCTTGGCACGAGCGAATTACTTACGAGCGTATTATCTATCTTAAGACGGGAGCGCTCTTTGGGGCCGCCTGTCAGCTTGGCGCCATTGCCGCCGGCGCCTCCCACGAAACAGGCACTCTTGCGTACGCCTTTGGGGCCCGAATCGGAGAAGCCTATCAAATCGCGGATGATCTCGCTGAGTTTGCTAGTCTATGGGGATGCCCAGAGGAGCG
Source organism: Nitrococcus sp. (assembly GCA_030452365.1). Classification (GTDB taxonomy): domain Bacteria; phylum Pseudomonadota; class Gammaproteobacteria; order Nitrococcales; family Nitrococcaceae; genus Nitrococcus. The sequence continues at coordinate 307 of JAKDMK010000028.1, read as the reverse complement.
CAGGGAAACGCCGCCGGCGCTACTGCCCGCACTGAGTTTTTTCTGCCAGAAAGCTGGGCTAAGCACTCCACGCCATCTCATCGAGCAACAACATGGGCTATACGACTGGTGTCAGCGCATGGGGAAGGATATTATCCACCATATGGAACACGAAATTGAGCTGCGCGTGAGTGTTGCAGCATCGCACGTCGGACAGTTCCCCGCGAATCCCTATAGAAATATACTGGCGGAGGCCCCGGCTAGAATCGCTGAAATGATGGCTTGTTCTGTTACGCCAGACGCCTTAAACCAAGATTAGATCTCCATA
>JAKDMK010000171.1 GCA_030452365.1 Nitrococcus sp. | reverse complement strand
CGCCGGAAAGGACGCGCACGCCTGGGTCCCGCCAGGGCAGCCTGCCCCGCCGCCATACCTGAAGCTGGTCGTACCGCGCGCGTCACCAGGCGCACATGCGGCACACTGACGACGACAATGTTTCGGGCAGAAGCAAAGGGCAAACGCGCACTCAACGCGGTTTCAACCCCACCAAGCGATCCACGCGCAGGCGCTCGCGCTCATCGAAAAGGCGGCGGGCCGCCAGGCGATTGGCGAGCAGCGTGGCGAAGCCGCTGCCGACGGTGATCAGTAGAAAAATCAGGATCTGATACTTGACGGCCTGCGCCGGCGGGCTACCCGCCAGAATCTGGCCGGTCATCATGCCCGGCAGGCTCACCACACCCGCGGCTGCCATAGCGTTGATCATGGGAATCATGCCGCTGCGCATACTCTCGCGCCTGAGCGGACCCACTGCCTGCCGCCAGGTCTGTCCCAGCATCAATCGCGCCTCTATGACGTCGCGCTGCTGCCAGGCACCCTCGATCAGCCGATCCTGACTGAGCGCCACTCCATTCATAGTATTGCCAAGAAGCATGCCGAGCAGGGGAATGGCGTAACGTGGCTCATACCAGGGCTCGGCCTGCACGAGGACGATCAGCGCGAACACGGTCACGGTGAACGAGGAGATGAACATGGCACCGGTACTGAGACCGAAGCTCCACCACCCGGCCAGCCGGCGGCGTTGCCGAGCCACCACTTCCCAACCGGCGAGGAGCAACATCACCATCGCCATCGACGCGACCCAATAGGGCGCGGCATGGGCGAACAAAGCCTCCAACACGAAGCCTACCACGGCAAGCTGTACCACCATGCGCATGGCCGATATCAGTAGGGGACGACTCACCTCCAGCTGCGCCCGGGCGGCAAGCCAGGCGAACAGTACGACAAAAGTTGCGGCAATGCCGAGATCCAGCCACCCCAAATGCTGCAATGTCATGGAAACACCAACTGCAATGTGCTTGCCGTAATCCTGTAGCCACGCTGCGCGACCCGCGCCGCTTGGGCGGCGTTATGGGTGACCCAAAGCAGGGCCGTGCCGTCTCGCCGGCGGCGCTCGGCTAGCCAACGCTCAACGTGCTCGGTGGTCTCGGCATCGAGATTAGCGGTCGGCTCATCGAGCAGCAGCACAGCGGGCTCCAGGGCCGCCGCCCGCGCCAACGCCAAGCGTTGCCGCTCACCGGAGGACAGCCGGCGCACGGACCAGCCGCGCACCTCCGGCCCAAAGCCGAGGGCCTCGAGATCGACATCCGGACTGCCGTTGAGATGCACCCCGACCGTGTCCTCCCACCAATGGCTTTCGGCCGGAACCATCACAACCCGATGACGCCACTGTGCCGGAGCAAAGCATAGCCGGTCCTTGTTTTCGAGGCGGACCGTGCCAACATGCTCATCCAAATCCGCGATCGCTCGCAGCAGCCGCGTCTTGCCGCTACCGGAAGGCCCGGCAAGGCTGACGCACTCACCTTCGGCAAGCGTTAGATTGACGTCACGAACACTGCCGCAGTCGAGGTTCTCGATGACCAGGCGCGCGTTCGCCATCGCTAAGCCATTCAGCTCCCGTTCGTCGCGAACAATGCAATTTCTGGCCAAGACCGACGCTGAGCCCGCGCGAGGGAGTAGCCGGTTACGATTTCCATAGTCCGGCCGGTTCAACCGCCGTCTCCCGCGATGTGGATGTGCTTTGGCTGCGCTGCCGTGGCGCCTCCCTCGATGGTGATAACAAGCAGCCCGCCCTTGAATGAAGCGTGAATGTCATCGTCGCCGACCCCCTCCGGCAGGCTGATGGCGCGGCGAAAGGCGCCGAAGAAGCGCTCGCGCACATAGTAGCTGTCCGCCGCCTCGGTCTCACGGTTTCCGCTGATGGAGAGCACGCCGTTCGAGAAGCTGATGGCGATATCCTTCATCTCCACGCCGGGTAGCTCACAGCGGATCACCAGATCCTCGTTGCGGGCGAGTATGTCCGTCAGTGGCGCCCAGGCGCTGGCGGCGGTCCGTGGCTCAGCCTCCGCACTGCGGCCGTGCATCACGTTGGACATTCGATTCATCTCGCTGAAGAAGTCGGTTACCCCTTGGAATGGGCGCCAACCGTGTTTGTAGTCCATCGCTCCCTCCGCCCGGCTCGTTGCAAAACCGAGCATCCAATCGCCAACAGGGTCTAGATCCTGTGGCGACCGGGGTTTGCCGCGCCGACCCTGGACGAGGCTGACGCCTCTTCTGCGCTGCCTTGGCCATGCCCCAGGCGCGGATCTGGAACGGCATCTATCGCCCTGCTGCTCCGACCCGCCCTGAGGTCCGGCATCGGCCGCGGCTCCGAGTGCAATGCCTTGCGTAGGGAGAAGCACATCCCGATCAGAACAATCATAAACGGCCCGGCCGAGAGAATGGCGCCGGTCTGCAGACCGCTCAAGCCGCCCGCCAGCAGCAGTATCGCAGCGGCGGCACCCGTCAGCATGCCCCATATTATGACGACGAACACGTTCGGCCTGAGATTGCCGTGGGAAGAGAGCATGCCCATCACCACGGCGGCCGCGTCGGCACCGCTGATGAAGAACAGCGCGATCAGGATAACCGCCAAAAAAGAGGTAATAAACGACCAGGGCAGGGCATCCAGGGTAGCGAACAGGACCGCGGCATGGCTTTGCTGGGCGGCATCAGCGATCCCAGCGGCGCCGCTGAGCTCCAAGTGCAGCGCGGTGCCGCCGAGGACCGCGAACCAGGCGAGGCAGATCACGCTCGGCGCCGCCAGCACTCCAATAACGAACTCGCGGATGGTGCGGCCTCTAGAGATGCGGGCCACGAACGTCCCGACAAACGGCGCCCAGGATATCCACCAAGCCCAGTAGAAGATGGTCCAGCTCCCGAGCCATTCGTTACCACCGTAGGCGCCCGTGCGAAAGCTCATTGTGAGATAGTTCTGGAAGTAGTATCCGATGGTGCTGACGAAGCTATCGAGAATGTACACCGTAGGTCCGACGATGAAGAAAAAGAGCACCAGCAGGATAGCGAGGATCATGTTGGTGTTGGACAACCATTCGATGCCGCGATGGATACCGGATACGGCAGAGATGATAAACAGCATCGTAATAGCGGCGATGACGCCGATCGCCAACCCGATCGTGTTCGGAATGCCCCAGAGATAGGCCAATCCGCTGTTGATCTGCAGCGCCCCCAGCCCCAGCGAAGTGGCGGAGCCGAACAGGGTGGCGAGGATCGCCAGGATCTCGATAACCCTCCCGGTGGGGCCCTCCACCCGGTGCCCGATCAGCGGCCGGAACGATTCGCTGACCAGATTCTTCTGCCCCTTACGAAAGGTGAAGTAGCCGACGGCAAGGCCGAACAGGGCATACACCGCCCAGGGCTGCATGGCCCAGTGGAACACGGTGTACTGCATCGCGAGCTGCGCCGCCTGCGGCGAGCGCGGCTGCGCCAAACCAAACGGCGGATGGATGAAATGGGACATGGGCTCGGCGACCCCGTAGAACATCAAGCCGATGCCCATACCGGCGCTGAACATCATGGCGATCCAAGAGGTAGTGCGAAACTCCGGCTTGTCGTCGTCCTCCCCGAGCCGAATACGGCCGTAGCGGCTGAATGCCAGGTAGAGCATGAACAGCACGAAGCCGAAGGCCGACAGCACGTAAGCCCAGCCGAAGTTGGCGATCGTGAAGTCGAGGGCAATGGAAGTTCGGTGCGCCAGGCTCTTCGTGGCCACCGTGCCCCATAGGACGAACAGGCCGGTGAGCGCCACGGCGACGTAGAACACCCAGGGATCGATGGAGGAGTTCAGTGCTCGTAGCGCCTTGCGCATCCGTAGCCTCTGTCTGCTATGGTTTCTTCTGAGCTCAGTGAGCGCCCTACCTGACCGTCGCAGCACCCGTGGGATGGCGGGGCGCCGACAACGCCCGATTGCCAAACAGCGCACGCCTGAGCATACCATTGAGTTTGCATCACCGGCATAGCCACGCCGTAGAAGCTAAAATGACACCCCGACGCTGAGCGCCGCTCCACCCGGCAGCGGCTGCGCTCCCACCTCCACGATCGCGCCGGACTCCAGGAACGCCTCGTGCATGAAGCGGCCGATGAAGTGGCCGAGTGCGAAACCGATCAGCACGTCGGAGACATAGTGTTTCTCGGCTTCGACTCGTGCCCAGCCGGTGGCGCCGGCCAGCGTATGGAGCGCAATGGAGCTACCGCGTCGTGCCCAGGCGGGCATAGCGACATAATCGAGGTTTTCTATGGCGAGCGTGGTGTGAACCGCTGCGCTGCTGGCGTGACCGGAGGGAAAGCTCTGATCATCCTCGCCGTTGGGGCGTTCGCGGCTGCTCGCCTGCTTCGTGGCGTCGGTGAGGAGGCGGGTGGCACTGATGGCGGCGACGCCCACCGCCAAGCCGCCGAGCTTGTTGACGACCCAATGCTCACCGCTTGGCGCAATGAGCGCGGTCACGGCGTAGGCGACAGTGCCCGCGTCCTTCAAGCCGTCCGAGATGCTCGCCGCGTGCTCGCCAAACAACGGCGCGTTGTCCGCCGCCCAGTCTGACAGATCATTGTCGAGATCGCCGATCGTGAGCACACCGGCGGTGAGGATCGGCGCCCAGGTAAGCGGATTGGTCGCCGCCCGCCGCGCGGCCCGACCAACCGCCTCCCACCCGGGTAGCAGGCGTGCGTCCTCGCCCCAGGCGGGGTGCCCGGGCACCCCGGCACAACCCCCCGAGCGCGAGCAGCATGGCCGCCAGAAGCAGCGGGCCGCCGGCCCAGGCGATCGAGTCCTCGACCGCCTGCAATGCCTGCTTGCTGCCTGTCCTCGGCGCTCGCAACCACCTCGTAGCTCGAGAGCGCTGCGGCGAACACCTCGGCACAGCTAATGCGGCGCGGCCCCTCCATAGTTCAAATGACTGCCCGAGCGCGGCCTCAGAGGTTATAGCCGCGCTCGTCATGCAAGGCGATATCCAACCCTGTGAGCTCCTGCTCGTCAGTGACGCGCAAACCGATAACGGCATCGATGCTCTTTAAGATCAGAAAGGTCAATACTCCATCGTAGAGCATCGTCACCGCCACGCCCAGGCATTGCTTACCCACTTGCGCCACGATCGATACCCCATCCGGAAGGCCGGCACCGCCCAACCACCCGGCGACGAAAACGCCGGTGGCGAGCGCCCCGACAATGCCGCCAATGCCGTGCACACCGAAGCAGTCCAAGGAGTCATCGTAGCCGAGCGCGGGCTTGGTGCGGGTGACCGCATAAAAGCAGGCGAGGGCGGCAGCGCCTCCGATTACCAGGGCTCCCATGGCGCCGACGAAACCGGAGGCGGGGGTAATCGCAACTAGACCGGCTACCGCACCCGAGGCAATCCCCAGCGCGCTCGGTTTGCCGTGGCCAACCCATTCGGCGATCATCCAGACTAAAGCCGCCGCGGCCGTGGCGAGCTGTGTCACGAGCATAGCCTGGCCTGCAATGCCGTTGGCGGCCACCGCGCTGCCGGCATTGAAGCCAAACCAGCCGACCCACAGCATCCCTGCGCCAACCACGGTAAAAACCAAGTTATGCGGCATCATCGCAGTGCCGGGATAGCCGCGGCGCTTGCCCAGCACCAGTGCAGTGACCAGGCCGGCCACACCCGCATTGATATGCACCACCGTGCCGCCCGCGAAGTCCATCACCCCGAAAGCGCCGAGCCAGCCGCCGCCCCACACCCAGTGTGCGATCGGCACGTAGACCAAGGTTAGCCAAAGACCGACGAACCAGAGCATGGCGGAGAATTTCATGCGCTCGGCGAAAGCCCCGACGATGAGCGCCGGCGTGATAATCGCAAAGGTGAGCTGAAACATAGCGAACAGGGTTTTGGGGATGTGCCCGCTGAGCGG
>JAKDMK010000170.1 GCA_030452365.1 Nitrococcus sp. | reverse complement strand
CCGGAGATCGGCATAAGGCGCAATGTCACCGTAATTCCTTGCGGGCTGTTCTCTTCGCGACTCTCCTGCATTGCGGACATTGCAGGAGCCAGCCTACGTGGGCGCGGAACGTGACGGAATAACGGTCTCGTTTGACCGCTTACGCTACTCTCCCATCGTGAACCTCGTTGATCTTGGCAGAGACCACGAAGTTCACTGTGCAGCCGCCGTAAAGGCCAGGCCCCAGTGAGCCTCCCCAGCCTGGGGCTTACTCTACTGAGTTATGAAATGGTTTATGCCCGACAAACGCTGTTTCCGATAACGCTCGCGGCCATTGCCGCTCTCCTCGTCTCCATCTGGATTCCAGAAATAACGCACTACTACGTTACCGTACCCAAGCCATCGCCCGAAATGGTCCGAGAGCTTCGTGCACAGCCTGACGACCGGTTCTTCGCGCAAAATCTAATCGTGCAGCCATTTTTCGGGGTGCCCGTTGCGCCCGGCAAAGATCCGGGCAGGTCGGCCAGTTCGCTGGTGCAGCAACAGCTCGACGCAGCCGGCATTGGCACCACACTCCCAGATGGCAACTTCGACGAGGAAGTCATCGAGCACGGGATTGCAAAACTCGACTTCGCAGGCCTCATCATTCCGGACATCTATACACGCGCGTATGAGGTGACCGGACAGCTCGATTTTCTTCGCCGTGCTGCCCGCTTTCTGGTGACATTCTCTCGGTACGAGCGTAAGCAATGGCTCCCCACCGGCTTTCTATGGAACGACCACGCGATCGCCGCCCGTATCGGGGTATTGGCGAGATTCTGGAGATCGTACCGCCACAGTGAGATCTACGACGCATCGATAGCCCAAGAGGTGCTATGGCACGCATCGCGCTGCGCGGAAATGCTGGCCGATCCCGAACAGTTCACGTATGCGACGAATCACGGGGTAATGCAGAACCTCGCTTTGCTGCAGTTCAGCGCGGCTTTCCCAGCATTTTCGAAATCGCCGAGCTACGCCAGATTGGCGATGGATCGCCTCACATCTCAGTTCAAATATTACGTGAGCCACGAAGGGATCATCCTTGAGCATTCCTCGGGCTACCATGTGGTAGGCGTGCAGTTCATACGCATGGCGATCGGCCTCGCCGAGTTGAACGATCTGGCCGTGCCTCCGGAGTGGCGTAATCGGTATGCGAGGGCAATCGACTTCATGGAAGTCCTGACGAGGCCCGACGGCTCGTTACCGATCTACGGCGACACCAAACGTGAACCACGGCAGAGAATCGGAGATACGCGAGATTCCGCTACCGGATTCCACCTGTATCCGGTCTCCGGCTATGCCATCTGGAGCGCCGCCGGGGATGCGGGCGGCTCACACTCACTCGTAACCTGGTCGCACTTTCCGGATCATGGACACGTGGTCGCACACGAGATGAGCCTGCTGGTGTGGTCACGCGGGAGATCCTGGATCACGGGCGTCGGGTACTGGCCGTACGCACTGCCGGAACGGCAGGCGGCCGTCGGGTGGCGTAGCGCAAACGCGCCCCACTGGCTGGATGAAGGTACCACGGGCGTGCGGACGACGAAGCTCCTCAAGTTCGGCCGTGCACCGGGCGTCGTGGTCCTGGACCTGACTCGCTCCGATGCAACCGGCAGACACCTGCGGCGCCAGGTAACCAGCATTAACGGAAGCGTCTGGATCGTGCTCGATATCGCCGTGACCGGCGGGGCAGAAACAACGTTCGAGACACTCTGGACCTTTGCGCCGGGCCTCGCGGTGCACCGCGACGAGTCGGGTTTCGCCATCCTCACCGACGGCACCCGGAACGTTGCGATGCACCTGACAATTGCCGGCGGGCCGGCTACTGAAACGGCGTGGTACTCGGGATCCCATCAGCCGTTCGCGGGCTGGGTCGTCCAATCGGGGAAACCCCGGCCATCACCGTCGGTCCTGGTGCAGCCACACGGTCACCAAGCCTGGTCAACGACAATCTTTTCAGTCGTGGACGGTGATTCGGCCGCATCGGCCACGCCCGTTCCGGCCATTTTCGAGTTTCACGATGCCGAAGCTTGGAAGGCCAGCGGATCGCATGCGGGACGGGCATGGTCGGCCCGGAGGGTCGGGGATGCTCTGGTCGTGAAATACGCAGGCGAACAGGTGGAGCTCTCGCTAACCCCGGCGCCTGTCGCGGATAAGCAGCGGCGCAAGCTCCGGGCGGCGTTAGCCCAGGACGCCGAACGGTTCGACTCCGACTACCACAATCTGGTTTTCTATCGCGAGCGGTTCACGCTCGCGGTCTTGGCCCTGCTACTTGCACAGGAGCTGACATTCGCAGCGTTGGGAAAAATGCGCCGGCCTCCGCTGGCCATCGCGCATATGAGACTTCTGTCTCTGGCCGGATGGCTGGCTGTCGCTGCCTGGGCACATTTAATTTACTTTCCCTGACCGCAGCCGGGCGAGACCTTTGCCGATTACGCAATACGTCTCGTCTTACTCGGAAAGCTGGGGCATGGCGCGCGCAGAAGTACGTCGAGATGATCGTGGAGCGGTTGAATCTTGCGAAGGCTCACAATGCCGTGGAACTGGCGAGCGACGCCGGGCACCCACTTCAGCAACGCGTGTCGGCTTAAGCGGCCCCCAGGGCGAGGCTCCTGCGTCGGTTCTCACAAGCCTCGCCGGCCGCGCGCCGCCACCACCACCCTTGCACCACCACCTGTCTGCACGACCGCACCGAGCAGCGTCGCGAGCTCGCCCGTCAGAGCGTGGCGGGAATAACGGCCCGCAACAGACGGATCGGCACATAGGGCCTGACCTTGAGCGAGCTGCTCCAGAAAACGCGCCAGACCCGCGGCAATCGCCGGTGCATTATCCAGCGGCACGATGGTCTCGATACCTGCCTCGCGTAAGGCCGCCGCGGTGTCTCCGCCCGCATCCGTGAGCGCAAATATCGGCCGGCCCGCACGAAAATACTCGTAAAGCTTCGCCGGTATCTGCTGATTGCAGTTAGCCGCCTGAAAAAGCAACAGCGCGCCCGCCTCAAGCATCTCCTGCAGCGCGGGCTCGTAGGCGATCGGCGGCGCAAGCTCAATAAGATCTGCCACGCCCGCGCCTTTGATGGCGCGGCGGTGCAACTCGTCGTGCCCAGTGGCGCGCAATACCACGCGCAGCTCGCCAGCGCGGATCACGCCACGCTGCTTGAGCACCGCCAGGGCCTCAAAAAACGGCCGCGGATCACGCTCCTGCGGATAGAGCACACCGCTGTGGAGCAACGTCACCGGATGCGTGCCACCCGCTGGCGGGCTCACGGCGACGGCACGGGCAAAATTTTCCTCATCGTAACCATTAGCAATCACCACCGCGCGCTCCGGCGAAAGCCCACCATAGCGATCCAAGTAAATCGCGCGCGAACCTGGGGTAGTAAACACCGCGGCCGCACAATGGCGAACGCTCTGGCGCTCGATCCACCGGTGCGCTTGCCACTGTAGCGGCTCGGGCGGGTAGTTGTCTTCGGTCATGGGATCGCGGAAGTCCGCAACCCACGGCAGACCAGTCAGCCGGTGCAGCGTGAGACCGATGAGATGTGCCGTGGCTATGGGATAGGTCGACCAGAGCACTTGGGGGCGCAGCCGGCGAATGATGCGCAGACCGGTTATCAGACCACCGAACCACCAGCTGCTCCAGCGATCCGGTACAGCCAGCAGCCGACTATAGCGCCGACGGAAGGAAAGATGGCGCCGGGAATCCAGCGCAAACGCGCGATAGACATCGAGATCGGCCGGGAATTCGCCGAGTTGCTCGTCGCTAACCGCCTGGAAAGCCCGTGGATGGGCGGAGAGAACGGATGGACGCCAGCCGTAATCACCAAGATAGCGGGCAAACTTGAGCGTGCGTTGCAAACCACTACTGACCTTTAACGGTGGGAAATGGTAGGCGATCAGAAGTGCGCGCTTCTCCATGCCGTCCCAGCTCCTAAGCAGCCATGTCTATCGAACCCCAAGCCCTCATGTAGAGAGAATGGTGGAGCTGCAGTTGATTAGCGATGTTGAGGTTCGAGCTGATCGAGACGGCACGAACAGCACTTGGGGTGCTCGCGCGCTTAGCTAAACGCGGCGTAGAGCCAATCTCAAAGTCGAGGCTCCGAGCAAGGCCTAACCATCCCTGGCGTGCGTCTGGTCGGGCCAGCTTAAGCTGTTCACAACAGGGCAGGAACAAGGTTTGAACATCGCGCGTCGCATGATGCCCTGAAAGGTGAGCGGCAGGGATGCCGCGAATAAAATCTTTCCTGACGATTTCGTCCGGCCTACGCCGGAATGACGAAACCCAAGAGTTATATTCGAGATCGCCGAATGTCAAAAAGGCTCTCCTTGCCCACGCCGCGCTGCCATGCCAACCGCGCGACGTACCACCATGGTTGACGGTCCCATGGCGTAAAACGCGGCAGATGATAGGGATTTGTCCCCGCATCAGCGGTGCCGCAGTCCGTGGTAACCGCGGCCTCGAAACCCAGCTCGGCGACCATCGCCGCATGCTCCGGTCCGAAATCCTGCCCTGCCTTACCATTGGGGTAGGCGAACAGCCGAACGGGCTCGCCCAGAATTGCCTCCAGCGCGTGCTTGCTCTGCTCGATTTCGGCACGCGCCGCGGCCGGGGCAAGCTGCTTGAGGATAGGATGGTGTACGGTATGCGCACCGATCTCCATTCCGGCCTGGTGCAGACCGCGTACCTGCTCTCGGCTCATCATCAATCCGGGCAGCGTTTCATCCAATCGCGCCGCAAGCGTCTCGCAAAGCTTCTGGCGTTGCGCCAGTGGCCGGTATTTCAGCTCCGAGACCAGCTGGTGTATAGCCTCGCGGCGCTGTTCGATAGAGCGCAGCGGCAACTCACGAATATCACACGGCTCAAAACTAAGCTCCGACTCCGGCAAGCGCCGCACGGTCTCGATAACGGTATCGTTCCACATGCGCCCGCCGTCAAGAAATCCGCTGCTGATGAAAAACGTGGCGGATAGGTTCAGCTCGAGCAGGATACCGAGGGCCACCTCGTAGTTATCACGGTAACCGTCGTCGAACGTGATGGCCACCGCGCGCCCAGGCAGTCGCCCGCGCGCCAGAAGCGCCAGAGCTTCCGCAAACGGCAGCACCCGATAAAGCCGCCGTAGCCAACACATATGACGCCGGAACAGCGCGGCGTCCGGAATGTCCGGTTGCAGAGGATCCGGTGCCGACAATACCCGATGGTAGATCAAGATGGATAGGCGACCCGGCATAATCCTACGTTCCAATCGCGCGGCTCGACCAGCATGAGGCGACAGATTCCGCATGGGAGCCATGCTCCCACTCGACTGCGGCACTATGCGGCTCACTGCCCATCAGCCTGTTCATGCTTTGGTCTCTGCTCATCTATTGGCGCTGCTACCGGCACCGCCCCGAGGGCTTCGCTATACACGTCCTGGTAGCGTCGCACCGCCGCCGACCAGGATCGCTCCCGCTCCACGAAATGGCGCGCCGTCTGGCGAATCGCAGGCCAGCGCTCGACCGCTTCCAGGCAGCGGACAATGCCGGCTGCGATCTCCTCGGGGGAATCGGGCGGAAACAGAAATCCCGTCTCTCCATCTCGAATGAGCTCCCGATGGCCGCCGACATTAGAAGCTATCACCAGCTTGCCCTGGGCCATCGCCTCCAACGGCTTCAGCGGTGTAACCAGCTCGGTCAGCCGAATAGAGCGGCGCGGATAGATAAAAGCATCCACCAGAGCATAGTAGCGAGATACCTTCTCAGGTGGCACTCGGCCAGTGAATCGGACCGCATCCCCTAAACCCAGCTCTTCGACCAATGCACGCAGCCGCGGCTCTTGCGGCCCGCCGCCGACCAGGAGAAGTCGCGCCTGCACGAAGCGCTCACGCACCAGCGGCAAGGCACG
>JAKDMK010000169.1 GCA_030452365.1 Nitrococcus sp. | reverse complement strand
GATGCGAATTTCCTGGCGGAAACTCTCAGCATCGATAATCCACGACTGGTAAAGGCAGGGCGCGATATCTAGCGCCTTTGCAAATACATCATCCGACGCAGTCGCAAACCAATGCAGCGCCAGCAGATGATCGATTACTTCGGTAAGTAAATAACCTGATAGAGGATTCTCCTGCGTGGTTACAGGAACCGAAACTACTCTCCCTCCACTACACATCGTCTCCATGAAAAGAAACAATTCGCCACCGTAAAAGGGTAGTTTGTCCAAAGCGATATTTTTGCACCTTGCCGCAGAGAAGGCATGCAGCCCACTCTGAATATCAAAGCGGTGGAAAGCTGGTGCATCAGCAATCCCCAATAACAATAAGGCAACGGTGTTGAAGAATGCCTCTACATACAAGCGCGAATTACTCGTAATCTGATCTCTTGCACTCAATCTCACCAAATCTCGCTGGCCAATGACATGATCAGCGACGCCTTCCACTATCGGCACGACCAATGAGGGAATCTCGGTTCCTGAGAATGCCCCATCGCCATCTAAGACTACAATCCAGTCTTCCTCTCCAGATAGCAGCTTCAGCCCCGCAGCAAATGCCGGCCACTTCCCACGCCGCTGCGAAAACTCCAGTGTTTCAATGCCACGACTTTCAGCTAAGGATCGGAAAGTTAGAAGGAGATCTGGCTCAGCTTGAGCGACGACAATCACACGGCAAACAATTGGCGTCAATATTGGCGTCAATGTTTCTAGCACTGCTTCAAGGCGATCAAGTGAATGCATTTGCGGCATGTATGTAGGAATGATCACAGCACCAATAGCTTTCCTGCCATCCTTGTTATTAGGCATTGCTCCACGGCTCCTCAATCCACCACTCGTGGTGCAGCTTGATATCGACGACATCTACATGCCTGGCCGGCGATTAATAGAAAGCCCCCGGATCGCCGGGGGCTTGTGTTGTTAGGTGCTCACCGAAAATGCCGAGCGCCGCGAGCCTCAGTCATCATCCTCATAAGTTTGGAGGAGATCAGCCGGCGACGGTAATTTTCATGGGCGAGTCAGTTATGGCTTGTCGTCAAGAGGCTTCTGACCGGCCGATAAGCTGCCATATCTTCTCCGCCTTGACACGTTACCACGGTCTGCACATCGCCTTGGCGGATTTCCCACGCCGCGCACTCCGCCGTGTCGAGCGAGGCCACCAGCCGGCGCATATCGCTCGCGCAGCCGGTGAGCAGTAGCAAAGATGCTAGGATCGCGATCGCCGTCTTCATGATTCGCCTCCTTTCGTCAGTTACAGCCAGGTTCGCCATTTCCCAGGCTCCCTCGAAATCCATTCGATCATTCCTATTGATGGCCATGAGTCCGTTCCCCCGTTCCACGATTCCTTCTCGAGGCGCAACTTAGCGCCACAATATGAAATAGGGCATGTTCTATGCCACGGACCGATCCAGCCGGCTGCAACGCTATACCCCATTGTTTCTAAATTGTTTTATCTTGTGTGTATTGATGTGTCTGGTAGGCTAGCTGGAGGCTGCTGTAAAAAGTACTGACAACATGACGCGGGCATTAGAAAAAGACGTTATCCAACCGCCGCTTGTCGGGCAGCCGATAGACATCGAATTCGCTGTCCACCGTGGCGACTTCGGTGCACTTCAGCCGACGGCACAATGCAACGACCGAGGCATCGGCGAAGTCCGCAGGCAGATCGCGGTACTGGTCCATGAAGTCCCGGATAAACCGCAGATCGCGATCAAACAGGGCCACGATGGGGCCGGTGTCGACCATCACGCGCCGCATTCAGGAATCTTTACACTCGCGCCGAGCCCGCAGCCTCCGGCGCATGCGCTCCCCGCCAAGCACGCTTAGCGTGCTGCCGCCGCTGCCGTATCGGCCGAACAGGCCGTAATGCGCCGAATGTTCTCCGCAAGCCTTCACTCCCTCCGTTTGATCGCTGGGCTCCTTTCGATCGGTATCGTTGGATTCTAAAGGAAGTGCCGGCTTCCAAGGCCGCGCGACGCGACGAAAGTGAAGAAGCATGCGGCGCAATGCGCTTCGCTATTGCGCTACGCGGGCTGTCCGCTACTAGCATTCTCCTGCGGATAAATCAAGCAGCGCTACCGCCGGAAATCACCCGAACGCTCCGGTTGATATACAACTCTCAGAATACAAACTTGCAGCGACCCACCGCCGGGTCTGGGCCAAGAGATCTCGTCGCCTTCTCGTAAGCCAAGCAGCGCACTGCCAACGGGTGCAAGAATGGATATTTTGTCCACACTGCCGTCAATTTCGCTTGGATAGACGAGCGTCAATGAGAACTCTCTGTTGGATGGCTGCATACGGAAGATCACGGTTGAGTTCATTGTGACGACATCGGGCGGCATTTCCTCCGGCGCCACAATATTGGCTCGATCCAACTCGGTTTGAAGCTCTTCCCCATTAGGCAAGACGTTACGGTCAAGGGCGGCGAGAATCTTTTCGAGTCGCGCCTCATCGAGTGAAGATATTGTGACGGGTGGTCTTTGTCCCATTGTGAATCAACCTCATTATGGATTTGATATGCCAGCCTTAAACCGGATGTCGCAACTCCGTTCGTCGGCGCGCAGCGCCGGCGAACGTTGCGCTCAGCAGCGCATTGTGTTGGGCGACTCCACGACTAACCTATTTGAGCTGGACAACATTGCCTCTCTTCGGTGTGACGTCTTTGGGCTCCGCTTCGCGCAGGTAGCTCGGCGAAACGTTCCAACGGTGCCCGTCATCGGTAATAACGGTGACGGTCTTCTTATTATATTTCATGAGCATGCCGGTGACCGTTTTGCCGTTATCAGGATTGAACGAGACTCGCTGCCCGATGCTGAATCGCAGCATGGCACCGTGGGCCCGCATTTGAGCCAAAAAGCGAAGCCTTTCCACCACGCGGTGATTCAAGTCAATCAACTCCCGCTCAGTCAGTTTGTCGATATCGATATTCATGCACAGACGCCTTACTGCAGCTATAGAAGTTATCGCGCGATGTTCGGTCTTGCTGGGGGCAAGTCGGCCCCTGCTTGTATCTGTTCGTCGGTGTATCGAACAGAGGAGCGCGCGCTCACGCCGCCCACAGTGCGGCGAGAGAAAAGGGCACGGACTCGAACGGCTCCGCGGCCACATCGACTTCATCGACGAAGCTCCCCAGCAGGAGCCATTGGCTATCGCTGAGCCTGAAGGCTTCCAGGGTGCGAGCGTCGGGGTCAACCAGCCAACAGTGGGCCACGCCATTGACCGCATAGCAGGGCATCTTCGACATGCGATCGACCTTCGCCGTGGCCGGTGAGAGGATCTCGCAGACCCAGTCCGGGGCGAGCTCGAACCAGGCGGTCTCCGGCAATTTCGGCATCTGCTCGCGCCGCCAGCCGGCGAGATCCGGAACGAGAATATCCTCGCCCAGATGCAGCTCGGGCTCATCCAATATCCACCAGCCGCCGGGGCCGCCACGGCCGCGGTGGAATGGACTGCCGATCTCGATGCCGATGGCCGATGAGGCCACCGCATGCCGCGGCGCCGGTCGCGGATGGGTATATAGCTTGCCCTCGATAATCTCCCCCACCAGGTTATCGGGGAGTGAGAAGAGGTCTTCATAGCGAGCGTGGCGCTGTCGTGGGATAACCATCAGGTGTCCATTGCGTGTACTTGCGAGCCCTGTGTGCTTCTCGCCCAGCCCGCCATAGGATCGTCAACCGGACCGTTTGCTCAAGGGTACTACGCTGCCTGCGTCCGCCGATACATTTATTGGGGGCTTCGAGTAACTCTCGAATTCCGTCGCTTGAGAGCATCGCGCGCGACCACGCAGAGCGCGATTCAGCGATTCAGGCGGCGTATGCCACCCGCGGATTCACGCTCGCGGAAATTGGAGCGAATTTTCAGTTGCATGTATCGACCATCAGCCGAATAGCCAGAGGGCGTTTGGGTGCAGCGTGAAAAGTCGAACACGCGACCCGGATCGCGCGCTGGAGAATCCACTCGTGGGTATATCAGGGAACCGAGTATCGCCACACCTTGTAGTTTTGTATCCGAAGCGATACGTTTATGGACGTGAAGCAATTCCACCGTACCGCCGAATTTGATGCTTGGCTGTCCGGCCTCAAGGACAAGATCGGCGGAGGCCGGCAACCTCGGCGACTGTAGGCCAATAGGCGAAGGTGTTTCCGAGATGCGCGTCGACACTGGACCAGGCTACCGGGTCTATTACACGCGCCTCGACAAGGTGGTTTATCTGCTCTCCTGGGCGGGGATAAGTCCTCGCAGTCCCGTGACATCAAGCGCGCCATCACCTTGGCTCGCATGCTGAAGAAGGCGTGAGCTATGAAGATCAAGACTCCACTATTCGATGCGGCTGATTACCTTGAGGATGAGGAAACCATCGCGGAGTATCTGACGGCTGCGCTGGAAGACCCAAATCCCGATCTGTTCCTGGTGGCGGTCAAGGACGTGGCACGCGCCCGTGGCATGACGCAGCTGGCCAAGGATGCCGGATTGGGGCGTGAGAGCCTGTATAAAGCGCTGGCGCCGGGGGCAAAACCGCGTTACGACACGGTGTTGAAGGTCGTGCGCGCACTTGGACTGCGACTGCATGCGCAGCCGGTGCGAGAACCATAATTGACAGATGGGAGCCTCCGCCCCGCCGCGGGACACTCACTCCTGAGCCTCGCGGCGGTCGTACTCCTGGAACACGAGATCCGCAGCGTGGAGCAACGCCTCATCAGACGGCGGCCCGCCGCAATCTGTCATCCCTCACCCCGACGCCGATAGCCTTTTCGCCTGGTCGTCGATAGCGCTGATCGCCTCGTGAATTGATGCGATTTCCGACTCTTCGAAGTACGCGTCGCCGCATTGCGAACATACCCAAGCAAGCACAGAATCCAGTAACAAATGGTAGCTGTTGCGGTCCACATGAAATGGAGCAACGCCAGAAGATCCCCGTAGCCCTGGGCAATACGCACATTGGTCCAATGATTCATGTACTTTAGCAACTGCACGAGGATAGAACTATTGTCGAACGAGGACAAAGGGACATCATGAGTTTCAAGGTAGAGCACGGACGTAGTCGTGAAGTCAAAAAGACCGTCAAAAAAGCTCTGAAAGCCCTCCCGCGGTTTTTCCAGCAGCCTCCATGATTGTTTTGGTCGTCGAATTAAATTGTTATGACCCGCTATGCGTAGCCTCTCATTACCTGCGGAAATGATGTACGCACGCCTGAATGTGTTTTCGCCGATGGAAGCCATAATACAGTCGAATCCCGAAAAACGTTATTATAGATCAGACGAGTCTTGACACATGCGCAAGGTCATTCGAAACCTAACACGTAGGCTGCGTAGGTCTACCAGCCGACATCAGCATCGCCACGGCGAACGACAGGAAACGCCATGAGCGATCAATCCGTGCTATTCGAGGAACGCCCCGCCAAGAACGGCCGCAAGCTCGGCTTCGCCCGGCTCAATGCCGAACGCTCGCTCAATGCGCTCAGTCAAGCGATGATCGACGCCTTGCAGGCGCGGCTTTCCGACTGGGCACAAGACCCGGCGATTGTCTGCGTGGTGATCGAGGGCAGTGGTGCGAAGGCGTTCTGCGCCGGTGGTGATGTGATCGCGCTCTATGATTCCATGCGCGCGCACCCCGGCGGCCCGAATCCGGTGGCGAAGCGCTTTTTCGAGACAGAGTACCGTCTCGACTATCAGATCCACACCTATCCCAAGCCCGTGCTCTGCTGGGGGCACGGCATCGTCATAGGCGGTGGCCTGGGGCTGATGGCCGGCGCAAGCCATCGAGTGGTTACCGAAACCTCACATATCGCCATGCCTGAGATCACGATCGGCCTCTACCCCGATATCGGCGCCACTTGGTTTCTCAACCGCATGCCCGGTCGCGTGGGATCGTTTCTCGG
>JAKDMK010000604.1 GCA_030452365.1 Nitrococcus sp. | reverse complement strand
GATATTCCACCAACGTTCGTCGATCCCCTCACTGCCCGCCGCGATATAGAGCCCCGGCTCTACCGTGAGCGCCATCCCCGGCTCGAGCTCGCGCCATTGGCCGTCGATGCGGTAGTCGCCGACGTCGTGCACATCCATGCCCAGATAATGGCCGGTGCGGTGCATGAAAAAGCGCCGATGCTCTCCTTGCTCGATAATGCTGTCGCGCTCGCCCTGCAGCAAACCGAGCTCCAGCATACCGTCGACCAGGATCCCAGTGGCGGCCTCGTGCGGCTGATTCCAGTGATTCCCAGGCCGTACCTCGGCAATGGCCGCGCGTTGCGCGGCGAGCACGAGCTCATAGACCGCGCGCTGCTCGCCGCTGAAGCGGCCGTTGACTGGAAAGGTGCGGGTAACATCGGAAGCGTAGCAGTCGAGCTCTACCGCGGCGTCGATCAGCAGTAAGTCACCGGCGCGCAAAGGTGCCGAATTTTCAATGTAGTGCAGAATACAACTGTTGCCACCACCGCCTACGATCGGTGGATAGGCCGGCCAGCCACCGTGGCGCCGGAAAATGGCCTGGAACTCTGCCTCGATCTCATACTCATGGAGGCCGGGCCGGCAGGCGATCATGGCATGCCGATGCGCTTGCGCGCTGATATTCGCGGCCCGGCGCATGAGCTCGATTTCCGGGCGCCCTTTGATCAGGCGCATTTCGTGCAGCAGATGCTCGAGCGAGACGTATTCCGCAGGTGCCCGCGCCCCGGAGCGCACCCGCTCACGTATCTGATTCACCCAACCGATGACTCGATGGTCAAACTCGGCTTCGACACCCATGGTGTAGAAAACCTTGCGCCGCCCCTCGATCAGCCCAGGCAGGATATCGTCGATGTCATCCACGGGAAACGCATCGTCCACCCCGTAGTCGCTGACCGCTCGATCCTGCCCAACGATCGGACCGTCCCAAACCTCCTTGGCAGGGTCACGCTCGCGACAGAACAGCAGATACTCGCCATGCTGCCGCTCGGGAATGAGGACGGCCACAGCGTCCGGCTCAGCAAAGCCAGTGAGATAGAAAAAGTCGCTGTTCTGCCGATAGGGGTAGAAGACATCACGGTTGCGCCGGCGCGGCGGTGCAGCCGGAATTATGGCAATCCCGTCCTCCCCCATCATGCGCATCAAATCAGTTCGGCGCTTGGCAAATTCGCTGCGATCCATGGCACCTCCCCGAGCGCTCAGTCAATGCAACGGCGGCTTGTGTGTGTGGCCGGCGGACCGCTTTAGGGTCCTAGCCGCATCCGGGCCACGGACATGCTCACGTATCAGCAGCGTACCCATGCGCACGTATTCGACCAATTCCTCGTAGGCATGCTCGTTGTCCTCGTCGTCTTCAGGATCGCTCTCCACTTGGGCGATTTCCGCGAGATCGCGCAGGATCTCCCGCGCCTCGTCCGGCAAGTCAATCTCGCGCGTCAGGCCACCCACGGCCAGGCCAAGCAGATAGCCCTCGCTCCAAGCGCCGAGGGCAACGGCGCGCACGGCAAGCGGCTCGGCATCGCCCGGCAGCAGAACCCGCCAGCCGAACTCGGGGTCTTCCAGCGCCTCCCGGGTCTCGTCGTAGAGACGGCTCAGCAGCTCCAGACAGGCTTTTGCCGCATCTCCACGGGGAGCGGTATGCTCCAGCACCACGGCGATCCAACGCGCGCGTTCGGTGGTTTCCGAGGCTGTCAGCATACCGCAGAGCTGACCGTGGGCCGCGGCGGCGTTCGAGCTTGCCTCCAACGCCGCAAGCGCCTGATCGAGGGGTTCATACAGCTCTAA
>JAKDMK010000168.1 GCA_030452365.1 Nitrococcus sp. | reverse complement strand
AGAGCACCCATCGTATTGCTCCTTCCAGAAAATTCAGTATCTGAGCGAATACGCCGGTGTGTTCCGGCGGGGTGGCCGTGGGCAGTAGCCACATCAGAAGCGCATGGAACCACTCGGCTCCCCACCAGAGCAGAGCGGCGAACACCAGCACATTGATCGTGATCGGCAACAAGACGAAGCGCCGCAATCCCGGAGCGGTTAGGAGGCTGAATCCCCGTGGGATATAGGCGATACCGCGCAGAAAGTCGGTAAACATAACTTGCTTAATTTCGCGTTACACTAATGGATCACCGTCACTCGTCACTTGTCACTCGTCACTCGTCACAAAGGTGCCGTTGCGCGCTTGTCATGAGCAACAACGCGGCGGGCCGCAAGACTACGGGCTCATGGTAAGTGAATCGGCGGCGGCGGCTGCCAGCCCGGCTGGCGGTGCTCCGCCACGGCGGTGGTATAGATGCCGCCTCTTACGTTAAATTCAGCAGTGAGCCGCGCAAAACGCGGCGCGAGCGCGTTGATCAGGTCGGAGAGAATACGGTTGGTCACGGCCTCGTGAAAAGCCCCCTCGTCACGGTAGGAGCCGATATATTGCTTGAGTGATTTGAGCTCTACACAATGTTGATCCGGCACGTAGTCAATGTAGAGAGTCGCGAAATCAGGTTGACCAGTCTTCGGGCACAGGCAGGTAAACTCAGGGATACGAATATGGAGTGTATAGTCACGATCCGGCTGCGGATTGGGAAACGTGACCAATACCGGATTCGGTTTCGTGGTCATGACTCTCCACAGCACCATATAGTTTGACAAAAGCGAATTGTACCCTTGGTGTTGGCCCGAGACCAGGATTGCGCCTGAGTGTGTTTTGCGGCGGTGGGGGCGAAAGCGCTCGCTGATCGGCCAAGGGTTGGTCGCGGACGCTGGCAAACAATCGATGGAATACAATGCGTCTTAGCAAGATCACATTGGCTGGCTTCAAGTCCTTCGTGGAGCCAACCACCATCTCCTTGCCGGGTACTATCATGGGTATCGTGGGCCCCAACGGCTGCGGCAAGTCCAATATCATCGATGCCGTGCGCTGGGTCATGGGTGAGAGCTCGGCGAAATATCTGCGCGGCGAATCCATGGTGGATGTCATTTTCAATGGCTCCGATTCTCGCAAGCCGGTGGGTGTGGCTTCCATAGAGCTCGTCTTTGACAATGTGGATGCCGCGGTCGGTGGTAAATATGCGGCTTACAGCGAGATCTCAGTGCGTCGTCAGGTCAATCGCGAGGGGCAATCGACTTATTACTTCAATGGCACCCGCTGCCGGCGTCGCGATATCACCGATGTCTTTCTCGGTACTGGCCTTGGGCCGCGCAGTTATTCCCTTATCGAACAAAGTATGATCGCGCGCATTATCGAGGCACGTCCGGAAGAGCTACGGGCGCATCTGGAGGAGGCAGCCGGGATCTCGCTCTACAGAGAGCGGCGCAAGGAGACCGAGCGCCGGATGCTCGATACCCTGGAAAACCTGGCGCGCTTAGACGATATTCGCAGCGAGCTCGCGCGTCAGCTCGATAAGCTCAAACGTCAGGCGCAGGCAGCCGAGCGCTACCGGGCATTGAAGAGCAAGCTGCGCGAACGCCAGGCCCATCTTTATGCGCTCAAGCTGAAGATTCTGCATAGTGAGCAGCAGCGCGAGCGCCACGAGACGGCGGTGCACGAGGACAACCTTGCGGCGGAGCTTGCTCAACAAGGCGATTTGGAGCGTAAGATCGAGAATCAGCGTGCCGGTTGCGCTGAGTGCAACGAGCGCGTCAATGACATTCACGCTCGCTGTTATGCGATTGGCAGCGAGATTGCCCGCGTCGAGCAGCAGATACAGCACTGTCGAGAGCTGTGTGAGACGAGCCGACAAGAGCTGGCGCGAACCCGCGAGACGCTGCTCGAAATCGAGCGCAATGTCGCTCAGGACCGGGATAAACAAGTGCAGCTACAATCGCGGCTGCAGGAGCTGGGGCTGGCGATTACAGAGGCGGTTGCGGCCGAGACGGTAGCGCGGGAGGCCGTCGAATCGAAGCAGAGCCGGATCGAGGAGTGGCGCGCGCGCTGGGAGTGGTTAAGCAATGAGGCCGCGCAGCCGGTGCGCATCGTCCAGGTCGAGCGTGCGCGCATCGAGCAGCTCGAGCAGCGAGCGCGTGAGCGCAGCGAGCGCAGCGAGCGGTTGCAGGAGGAAGGCGAGCGGCTGATTCGCGAAGACCCACAAGCGGAGCTGGAGCGACGGATCGAGCGCGAGCATGGGTTGCTTGAGGAACTTGATGAGCTGCAGGAACGCCACCGGGAGCAACAGGCCCAGATCGGTGAACTGCGTGCGCGGATAAGCCAATCGACCGATGGGGTGGCGGAAATTCGCGCGGCACTGCATCGCGATCGAGCTCGACTCGCCTCGCTCGAGACGATCCAGCAAGCGGCCTTGGGCGAGGACGAAACGCTCAGGGCCTGGCTCGATGGTGCGGGGCTCGATGGCGAGCGGCGGTTGTCGCAGTCGCTCGATGTCGAGCCTGGTTGGGAGCATGCGCTTGAGACGGTGCTCGGCTGCGCGCTGCACGCAATCGTGACGGAAAGAGCCGACACAGCCGGTGAACCTCTAAGTCCGCCCTGTATGGGGACAGTGATGTTGTTCAACCCGTGTTCTGCCCCAACGCCTGCGCGCCCGAAGCTCGCCCTTGCTCCGGCGCTGCGCGACAAGGTGAGCGCACCCTGGGCTCTGGACGACCTGCTCGGTCATGTCTACTGCGTCGATGATCTTGATGCAGCCCGCAACTTGGCCGTTGGCCTCGATACGCATGAATCAGTCGTTACGCCTGAGGGTGTCTGGCTAGGCCGGCGTTGGGCTCGCGTGTATGGCGCCAATAGCCCCACGTCTGGCGTTCTCGCGCGTGAGCGGGAGTTAGAGGCGCTGCGTGCCGTGGTGGCTGCCTGGCAGCAGCGCTTGGCGGCCTTGCAATCCGAGCATGGAACCTTGTGCTCGGATCTGACGGACGCAGAGCCAGTTTTTGAGGCGCTGCGGGAGGAGTTGGCCGATCGGCAGCGGGAGCTTGCAAGCGTACGAGCCCGCATAGATAGCCTCGGCGAGCGCCGGCGTGAAATTGGCCAGCGGCGCTTGGAGATTGATCGGGAGCTCGTAGAGATTGCCGCGGCAAGTCAGGATACCACCCAGGCCATTTGTACCGCGCGCGAGGCTCTGCAGGAGGCCTTGGTGCGTGGCGAGGCACTCGATCGCGAGCGCATGTGCTTCAAGGAAGAGGGGCAGGCTTTGCAGGTGCAGCTTGCAGCCGCGCAAGAGCGCTTCAATGAGCTCCAGGCGCACCGCCATGAGCTGAGCTTGCAGGAAAAGAGCGTTGCTACTGCGCGCGCCGCACTGGAGGAGTCCGTCGGTCGGTTTTGTGCGCAGCGCCAGCGGCTTTTGACCCGGGATGCAGAGCTCAAGGCGCAGTTAGCGGAGCTCGATACGCCCGCGGGCGGCCTTGAGGTAGAACGTCAGCGCCTCGTGCAGGAGCGGGTAACAATGGAGGAGCGGCTGGCGCAGGCACGCCGAGCGCTTAGCGAATCCGAGCAGGGTCTGCGCGCGCTCGAGCCGCAGCGGGTAGAGAACGCTCAGCGAGTGGTGGAGCTGCGCGAAGCGCTGGAATCGGTCCGGCTGCGAGCGCACGAGCTGAAAATTCGGCTGCAAACGCAACTGGAACAGCTCGGTGAGCTGGGCTACGAGCCGGACGCGCTGACAGCAGGATTGGATCCCGAGCTTACCGAATCCGCTTGTGCTCAGGCGCTGAACCGGCTGCAGGAACAGATTAGCCGGCTCGAGCCCGTCAACCTGGCGGCAATCGACGAGTGTCGGGAGTTGGAGCAGCGCAAGAGCTACCTCGACGCACAGCATGACGATCTCAGCGCGGCGCTGGCCACTTTGGAACGTGCCATCCGCCGCATCGATCAGGAAACACGGCGGCGCTTCAAGGAAACCTTCGAGCAGGTTGATCGACGGCTGGGCGAGCTCTTCCCGCGACTTTTTGGCGGTGGGCAGGCTCACCTCGAGCTCAGCGGCGAGGATCTGCTCGAGGCGGCGATTGCCATCATGGCCCGGCCGCCGGGCAAAAAGATCACCAGCCTGCATCTGCTCTCGAGCGGCGAGAAGGCGCTGACCGCGGTTTCGCTGGTCTTTGCCTTGTTTGAGTTGAATCCAGCGCCGTTCTGTATGCTCGATGAGGTGGATGCGCCGCTCGATGAGGCCAATGTGGGTCGCTTCTGCGACATGCTCCGGGAGCAGAGCAGCAGGGTACAATTCATCATCATCACCCATAACAAGACCACCATGCAGGCGGCGAGCCACCTTCTAGGTATTACCATGAACGAGCCTGGAGTCTCTAGGCTGGTGGCCGTGGATTTAGCACGAGCGGCTGAACTGGCGGCAGTTTGAGTAAGGGGCCTGTTCACATTCACCCACGGCGTCGCGTTGCTGCCCAACAGCCGGCCAGGCAAGGCGCGAGGAGAGAAGTTTGGTTGTTCCAAATGAACGACGAGCAACACCGCGTGGCCGGCTGTTAGGCGCAACCCGGAGGGCCGGGGCTATTTTTCCGCAATCCTGTGTTGCCGCTCGCTTATGTAGCCGGGCTAAACTGCGCTTGCGGCGCCTTGTCTTGCGAAAAAATAGCCGCCGGCGCGGCGTCGTGGGTGAATGTGAACAGGCCCTAGGGCTTGAGCTTCGCGTGCACCGGGTGCAGTCTGTAAAGTTTCACGGGGGTACCTAGCTGAGGTTACCTCCCAATTAATGGAATTACCGTTTCGTCAGAACGCCTAGCCGCCGGTCGCGGCTGCGGATGCTAAGGTTAAGGTCACTGGGACGTATGCATGGAAGAGCTTCGCTGGCTATTGCTGATTTTGGGTCTGCTGGTCATTGTGCTGGTATATGGTTACGGCCGCGTCCAGCAATGGCGCAATGAGGGGCCGCCTTGGCGGCGCCGGCGCACCGAGCCAGATCCCTTCGCCGAAGATTCGCTCCTGAACGAGGATGTCGAGGAGTCGCTAAGCGAACTGAACTCCTTGATTAGCGAACGCCAGGAGGAGCTTCGTGGACCGCATTGGCCGGGCGAATCCATGGCGGCCGATGAGCGCAGCGTGGCGCGCACGAATCGCGGCAACGACGAAGTGGGCGTGCCTGAACAGCCGGGTAGCCAACGATCTGAACGCCGAGAAGGTCGGTTGGCAGCGTTGTTTGGCAGCCGAGCGAGAAATCCGCAGCCGCAGGTAAAACGTGAGCCGGAGGGTAAGCCAACGAGCCCGGATGAGGAGAAAATCGTCGTAATCAATCTCGTCGCGGTGGCGGAGGGCGGTTTCTTTTCGGGGCCGGAGCTGGTGCAGGCGCTGGAGGCGGCTGGCATGCACCTCGGTGAGCACAAGATCTTCCACCGTTTGCTGGATACACCGAGCGATCCCAGCACCCTTTTCAGCGCCGCCAACATTCTCGAGCCCGGGTGGTTCGACATGGCGCAGATCGCTAGCTTTGAAACCCCCGGGGTGGTTTTTTTCATGCGTTTGCCAGGTCCCTACGATGGGCTCGTTACCTTCGAGCAGATGCTTGCCACCGCGCGCGAGGTTGCCGAGCGGCTTGGAGGTCATCTGCTCGACGGGCGCCGCTGCGACCTTACCCAACAGGCCATCGAGCATATCCGCGAGGATCTGCTCGAATACCGGCGGCGGGCACATCTGGCGGCACGCCAAGCCCGTTGATCGCGCGCCCCGCATGGTTGCGCTGATGCTGGCGGTACATAGAGCCCGTGGGAGCGGCGCCCTCGCCGCGATTCCAAGGTGCGCCATTCGCGTTGCTTGTCGTTCATTTGGAACAACCAAACTTCTCTCCTCGCGCCTTGCCTGATCGGCTGT
>JAKDMK010000167.1 GCA_030452365.1 Nitrococcus sp. | reverse complement strand
TCCCCAATCGATCCGCTGGCTCCAGTATCGCATGCGTAAGACTATGAACGTTCCTGGGTTAACCACGCTTATCAACGCGCTGCTCGTCTATGATTTCTCCTGTGTTGTGCTGCTCTGGCGGTAGGGCCAGGCTGCTGCTGCGCAGATGGAGATCGCGCTGCGGCAACGGGATTTCGATACCCTCCTGCCGAAAAGCCTTGTCGATGGCAAAGTGGAGCTCGCTGATAGCCTGCAAGTAGTAGTCAGTATCATTGACATAGCAGCGCAGCTCGAAGTTCAGCGAGAAATCGCCGAAGGCGAGGAAATAGGCGGCCGGGGCCGGATAGCGCAGGATACAACGATGCGCTTTGGCACAGCGCAGCAGAATAGCGGCCACTGCTTTGGTATCACTGCCGTAGGCGACCCGCACAGGTACGATCAGCCGCGCCAGGCGGTTTTGGTGAGTCCAGTTGGTGACCGGTGACGAAATGAACTCCGAGTTCGGCACGAAGACAGAGGAGCGGTCGAATGTTTCGATCTCGGTCGCGCGCACGGCGATGCGCTTCACCGTGCCTTCGGTTGTCCCTACGACGACCCAGTCACCCACCTTGATCGGCCGCTCGATCAGCATCAAAAGGCCCGCCACGAAGTTCTGTACCACGTTTTGTAGGCCAAAACCGATACCAACCGACAGTGCCCCTGCCACCAGGGCGAGGCTGGAGAAATCGACGCCCATGGTGGAGATGGCGATCAGGAGCGCGATGGCAACGCCGAGGTAGCTGGTAGCGGAGGCGATCGAGTTACGGGCGCCGATATCCAACCGGGTGTTGGGTAATACCCGGTTAGTGAGCCAATGGCGGATGAGGTTCGTGACGAGCAAACCGATGATCAGCACCAGAATCGCCAGCAATATCGCACCCAGGGAAATCGAGATAGTGCCGATCTGGATGCCCGAGAGCAGCTGATCGATCCACAGCTGCAAGGTCGTCGCGGGTACGCCGAAGAGGAGCAGAAGAACGTACATCAGTGGCAGGAAGATAAGCAGGTCCACCGCCATTCCCGTCCAGAACAGGATTCCGCGGATCTTGCGTTGGCCTGCCTCCTCGACTTTTCGCGCCGCACCGTTCAGCATCAGCCGGCGGCGGGCGAGCCAGCGCTCGCTCATCTCCCCGATTGCCAGGCGCAGTAGCAAAGCAAACCCGATCAGGATGGCAGCCGCCACCACTCGGGACTGGATATAGAAGGCGAGTCGGCCATAGCCCGCCAGCGCCAAGCACGGGGTGAGCAGCATGATCACGCGGACGGTTTTGCGGCCGATGTCGGACCAAGAACGTGGAGAGGGCTCCTCCTCGCTTACCGCTTCGCTTTCATCGCCTGTTGTCGGCTCGTCCAGTTGCTCGGCGGCCTGCTCCACGCTACCGGCGCTCTGAGAATCCGCGAGCGAAGTCTCCCAATGGGTTGGCGCCAGCGCCCAGACCAGCAGCAGGCTGGTCAAGGTGATCTGTATGATGAAAAAGGCCGATTCCAGCTCCGGTGTCAGCATCTTGCAGTAGTAGGCCGGCGCTAGCACTGCGAGTGTGATCAGCAAGCTCGCTGTGATGCCGCGAATGGCCTGCAGCAAACGGTAGGCATAAGCCGGCTGTATCGGGACGATTCGCCAGGCGACCAGATGCGGGGATACGGCGGCGCGAACCAGGCCCATGGTCATGAGAAATGCCGCGAGCGCCGCACCACCCCAATAGAACAGCAGGGCGAACATGCCCGTCAGTACGCCCTGCAGATACAATACCAACAAGATCAAGGCGACGATCGCGGCGGGGATAACGGCGTGGGCGATGCCGTCGGCGACCGCCGCGACAATCCGCCGCGCGTAAGTCGGCTCCGGCTCTCTCGCGTCACGGCCGAAGCGCCGCGTCAGCCAGAGCCGGGTTGGCCAACCGATCCCAAGGCCTAGCAAAAGCACCGCCAACAGTGGGGCGAGAAGCCGCCAAGTACCTTGCTGGTCTTGATGGGTATCCCACCATGTGTGCGGTGCCGCGATTGCTTGTCTGGCAAACGCCAGCGCATCGGCGGCGGCTTGCTGCCAGATCTCCGGATAGAAGGGCGGAGGGCTACGCTTGAGAAATATCGCCCGATTACGCGCCTGCTCCCAATGCGCAATCGATTCCAGTAGCTCGTTGGCTTGGCTGATGATCAGGTTGGCCTGCGTTACCTGGGCATTGAATTTGGCCACACGGCTTTGCATCTCCTTGCGCAGCTCGATGATCTTTGCAGTCGCCGATGGCGCCGTCGGCTCCTCGGGCGGCGCGGCCGTCGGCTCCTCGGCCGCCGCTTGCTCCTTGGGTTCCTCGGCAGCGGACTGGGGCGGCGTCAGGCTTTGCAGCTGCTGCTTGGCGCTTTCCAATCGCGCCATCGCTTGGCTGCGTGCCTCGCGCGCGGAATCCAGCGTGGCTTGCAGATCGTCCTTGATTTCGGCCACGTCCACGCGGGCGAAATCGTTTTCAAGCGCCTCCGTCGCATGCTGGATGGTCTGATTCCAGCCTTTGAGAAGATCGTCGAACTGGACTCGCTCCGGTTCCTGACTCGATGCCTGCCCAATCCCTAATAGGGTCAGCAGTAGGGCGAACGCGATCCATCTCATACCATGCGTGAGAGTGCTCGATCGTCCTAAAGGCAGTTGCTTATACTGGCGGCGTATGTACATACACTGGTTTACCCGTCAGGGAGTACCGATTGTGCGGTGCGAGACATTATTATCGGCGATGGTACGCCAATCGTCGCAAGACCGTATGCGGTTGACTGCTCAGTCGGCACCGCGCTCGCTAACATTCCCCGTTCCGAGCAGATGGTGCGTCGACTGATCTGGAGCTTGACCGTGGCAGGGAGCGTTTTGTTCAGCCCCAGCCGTGGCTATGGCGCCGGGCGAGTCAAAGGGCTGGACGCGGAGCGCGCGAGACGGCGCCGACGCCTTAACGGCATCGGGGCGCCATTCCGCAGAGTAGCAAATGGGGTCAGGCTGGAATGTCGGGCCGGCTCGCACTCACTCTCTTGCGAATCGCGTGCGGGTGTTCGGAGAACGGGCGGTGATCCTCCAGGCCTACAATCTCAAAGCGCAAGCCTTGCTGGGCGAATTCCTGTTCGATTTCGTGCAGCCGGGTCATGACGTCATGGTCGACCAGGTGCGTGTCGGAGAGATCGACTGTCACATGGCAATTCTGCTGCAAGCCCAGCATCTCGATCTGGTAGCGCAGCGCTATCCAATTGCTGAACACCGCCGAGTGCTTGGCGCGGATGGTGTAGGTGTTTTCATCGGTCTTTTCGGCGTCAACGTAGGGCTTGAAGAGCGAGCGGATCGGCACGCCGTTTACGATGTGGATGAGTAGCTTCACCGCGATGCCGATCAGTATGCCATACAGTAGGTTGGTGGCGATCACGGCGAGGGCGGTGGCGGCGAAGATGACCAGTTGCTCGGTGCCGATCCGGTAGGCGTGCAGGAACTGGCGGGGCGAGGCCAGCCGAGAGCCGGTGTAGATCAGCATGGCCGTCAAGGCGGCGATGGGGATCAGCCCGACCACGACAGGCAGTAGAGCCACGAATATCAACAGGTAGAGGC
Organism: Nitrococcus sp.; assembly: GCA_030452365.1. Lineage (GTDB taxonomy): Bacteria > Pseudomonadota > Gammaproteobacteria > Nitrococcales > Nitrococcaceae > Nitrococcus. The sequence goes on along the minus strand of JAKDMK010000167.1, from coordinate 2,330 downwards.
CGTGATACATGTTCGAGAAGCGGGTCCGCGCCCCGGCATGAATGTTGGCGGTGCTGCGGACGATTACGGAGATCATCGGGGGGGCGCCGACGAAGGCGCAGCTGGTGTTGGCCACGCCGATCGCCACGTTGTCGCGGTCGAGGTTGGTCTTGCGCTTCCAGGGGTCCATGATGTCCACCGCCTTGGCGCTGAGCATGGACTCGATGGTCCCGATGAGCGCGAACAGGATGACCCATTTCCAGGCTTTCATTTCGGTCAGCGCCGAGAAGTCGGGGAATGCCAGGGCGCTGAAGGTCTCGCCCAATGCCGGCACCTTGACCAGCGCGTCAGAGTCGGTTTCAGCTTCTTCTGAGGCGCGCACGCTAGCCAGCTCTTCGGATGGTTCCTCCGTCAGGGTGACAGGGTTGGTGTGCGCGGTATCGAGTTGCAGAGTCAGGGCCATGGGAATCGCCACCATCAACACGACCAAAGGCGCGGGAACGGCTCCCAGGAATTTCACGGCCTTTACCTTCTTTAGCAGCGGCCAGAGAAACATAATTGCGAGGCTGACGACGCCGACGGCGGCGATTTCCACGTTTAAGCTGGAAAGTATTGCGGGAGCGTTCAGGACCAGGTCCGTCGGCGTGCCCTTGACCGAGACGCCCACCGTCAGGGGGATCATCTTAATCATGATGATAACGCCGATGGCCGCCAGCATGCCGTGGACTACGGAGGACGGAAAGAAGCTCCCCAGCGCGCCGGCCCGCCAGACGCCGAAGAGGATTTGCAGCACGCCGGCCGCTACGCCGACCGCCAGAGCGGCCTCGTAGGCTGCCTGGTCGATGGCGGTGAAGCCGCCCACGATACCGTCGCCACCGAAGTCCATGACGCAACCGGCGGCAATGACGATCAGCCCGGCGGCGGGGCCTTTGATCGCCAGTTCCGCATTGCTAATGAAGGTCGCCAACAGGCCGCCGATGATCGAGGTGAAAACACCGACCACCGGTGGATAGCCGTAGGCCAGCGCGACACTCAAGCTCAGCGGCAAGGCGATCAGGAACACCAAAAAGCCCGAGACGAGATCGAACTTGGCGTACTTGATGAGACCTGCCAAGTTGCCGCGCGGCACGTCGCTGCGATCACGTTGAGGCGATAGACCGCTGTGTTCAGACATGAATGGAACCTCGTGCGAAAGGGGCTGAGTTTGGCTCGGCGTCCCTAAGCCGGCGTAGCCGGAGCCTGGCAGGCCGGTTCAAAATTAGAGAAACCCTTGATTGATAGGCGAAATTTTGCGTTCTCTGCCGATTCGAACCCGCGCAAATGCTCCAAGTACGCCTTGGAGCAAACAAAGAATCAAAATACATTCAAAACCCTGCCTAGCAGCCTGTTGGCTTTAGGTCCACTCCAGATTCCATCCTATTGATTTGGCGTACGTCTTCGTGATTGATTATTAATGTGTCCGTATCAATATAATCAGTATGTTACGTATCAATTTAGACAGGCTCCTGCCCGGATTTGAGCACATTGTCTTTATTGACGCAACAGAATTCTTCCCACCAATTGTCAAGTCTAAGCTGCGTAGAAACTAGCGCGGCTGAAGGGCTTTCTGAAATTAAGTTCTGAGGTAACGTCCGCGGGTTGCCTGGTTGATTGCGAGTCTGAAGTCGTTGTTGGCGATCGCCGTTACGGGTGGCGCATGGGTGCTAGCGGCGTAGCCGCTCCCGGAAGCGCTCTCGCAGCTTGCTCACTTTCGGGGCGATCACCACCTGGCAATAGGGGGCATCGGGATGGCGGGCAAAGTAATCCTGATGCTGCGGTTCAGCCTCATGAAAGGCGCACAAAGGCACTATCTCCGTGACGATAGGTCGCGGCCAGAGCGCGGCTTCGGTGATCTCGCGTTTGACTGCCTCGGCGATTCGCCGCTGCTCATCATCTTGGTAGAGGATTATGGAGCGGTACTGCGGGCCGACGTCATGGCCCTGGCGATCGCGCTGCGTCGGGTCGTGAATGGTGAAAAAGACCTCGAGCAGGTCGCGGCAGCTGATGCGCTCGGAGTCGTAGCGAATCTGCACGACCTCGGCGTGGCCCGTGCGACCTGAGCAGACCTGCTGATAGGTCGGGTTGGCAAGTTCGCCCCCGGCGTAGCCGGAGACGACCTCCTCGACCCCGCGCAGCTCGCGGTAGACCGCGTCAAGGCACCAGAAACAGCCACCGCCCAGGGTCGCGAGGCTAAGCATGCGGCTCTCCTACGTTGGATGGCGGGGTCAAGTCTAGTATTATACATTTAACGGGCGGCCGAGCCAAGTCAAAGGCATGAGACTTTAAATCCATAATACTAGACTTGACCCCCA
>JAKDMK010000603.1 GCA_030452365.1 Nitrococcus sp. | reverse complement strand
TCCCCCACCTGCATAACTCGTGGTGATGGCAAAACCGTTGGCCAGGGAAAGAACACGAGCGCGCCCCCACGCCACTTCGCATTCTTTTTGTGTCGGCCCGACAGGACGATCGTCGCCCCGCTTGCGGGGGACCCTTGGTCTTCGTCCACTACGGACGGGACGTTGTTCCTTTCCTGCGCACCGGAATGTGTCAATGGCCTGAGACAACTGCTGGTTTGAATTTAGTGAGTTTCGATGTCGGGTGATGGGTCGGGTACGTGGATTTCTGGCTGTGGAGGGTTGATGTAAACCTTCTCGGGCACACGCGGGGGCTGGGGCACGCGGCCCTTGAAGCGCTGTGGGTACAGGTCGAAGGCGGCGGCCAAGGTCTTGGCACGCTCGGCGGTGATCCGTGGTGCGTCGCCACGATGGACAGCAGCGGGTGTCATCAAGCCGATGCCGGTGTGCCGATGGTGGTGGTTGTAGTGCTCGAAGAAGGGCGTGAGGATGTCGCGGGCATGGTCCATGCCCGCGAAGCAGGCTGGGAACGCCGGCGCATACTTGGTGGTCTTGAACAGGCTTTCGCTGAAGGGGTTGTCGTTGCTCTGGTGGGGTCGGGAAAAGCTGGGCTCGATGCCGAGGTCGACCAACAACTCGGCCAGGGTCTTGGAGCGCATTGGCGCGCCGCGGTCGGCATGCAGGGTGAGCTGATTCTTCGGCACCGCCTCGCGCTGGGCCGTCTGTTCGACCAGCTCGCGCGCCAGCGCGGCGGACTCGCGGGTGCTCAGCAGCCAACCGACCACGTAGCGGCTGAACACGTCGAGCACGACGTAGAGGTATACGTAGGTCCACTTCACCGTGGTCTTGAGCTTGGTGATGTCCCACGACCACAGTTGGTTGGGGGCCTCGGCCAGCAGTTCGGGACGCGCGTAGACCGGATGCACGCGTTGCTCGCGGCGTTCGCGGACGGCCTGCTGCGCGGCCAGCAAGCGGTACATGGTGCGGATCGAGCACAGGTAGCGTCCTTCATCGAGCAAGCTGGCGTAGACCTGGTGCGGGGCGCGATCGACGAAGCGCGGGCTCATCAGTTCACCGAGCACTGCCGCCTGTTCTGCCGCAGCGAGCTTCAGCGGCGGGGTGCGTACGCGCGCCACCGCAGACCTGGGCCGACGTCGGCGGTACACCGTCGCTCGCGACAAGCCCAGGCTGGCGCACGCCCGTGCCACGCCGACGCTGGCTGACAATGCCGGCAGTGCACTCATGGCAGATCCTCGCCGCTCGGCAATCCCAGCAGTGCACACAATTTTTTTTGGGCGTCGATGATCGCCTCGGCTTGCGCCAAGCGTTTGTGGGCACGCGTCAGATCGCGTTCGAGCCGCTGGATGCGCAGCTTCTCGGGACGCGCCGGGTCGGGCTTGCGGCCACGCCGTGGCTCCGGCATGTGTGCGTCCAACGCCGCTACCTGCCGACGCCAATGGGTCAGGTGCGAGGAATACAGCCCTTCACGTCGCAGCAAGGCGCCGACCTCGCCGGACGGCAGCCCGCTCGCCAAGGTGACGATCTTGCGTTTGTACTTGAGCGTGAAACGCCGGCGAGTCGCCTTGCCTGGAACTTCCTTGGAGCCGTGCGTGACAACCTCAACTGGCCCTGCCAACTCTCTGGAAGACGAAGGGGAAACGGTCGATACTGGGGTGTCCATGCGAGAAGCCTACCTTCAGTAATAGCGAAGAGGTAGTTGTCTCGGAGTACATTGGCACGGGGGGCACTTGCCTGACGAACGAGGGCCGTCGCGCCGCGCCAGTGGTGCTTGTCTACAGTCACGGTCGTGGTTT
>JAKDMK010000602.1 GCA_030452365.1 Nitrococcus sp. | reverse complement strand
AGTTGCAGCGCGCGAACATGTACAAGGCGCAGATGCAGGGGGCGACCCTATACCAGGCGGAGATGCAGGGGGCGAACATGTCCGAGGCAAAGATGCAGGGGGCGGACATGAACCATGCGCAGATGCAGGCGGCGAAGATGAAAGACGCCAATCTCCGCCATGTGCAAATGCAGGGGGCGCACCTCGGCGAGGCGCAGATGCAGGGGGCGGACCTCCGCCATGCGCAGATGCAGGATTCAAACTGCGAGGGTGCAATGGTCCTGGGCGCTCTCGTGCAGTCTACCGATCTTACTTGTCGTGACGGCACACTGACGCAACGGCAGCTGCAATTCACTGTCGGCGATGCCGAGACAGTCTTGCCAGGGCGCCTGCACGTATGGTCCTGCCTCGAGCGTGCCGCGCTGGCGCCGGAAGTCCTTTCCCAGATCAAGGCCGCAATGGAGCATTATCCGGAAAAGAGCAACGGACGCATCTCGCGCGCGGAATTCAAGGACCTGCTCTTTTGCAATCAGGCGTCTGAAAATCCATTGCGTCGATCGCCGCACGAAGTCGGCCGTCATCCGGAGCTGGAGTCAGCCGCGGCCGTTTGAGGCGGCGCGACCGGTCGACCTGGTGTCGGGACGATGGGGATACGTAAGCCATACGCTTGCGGTTGGACGCTATTACAAGTGCCGGTCTCGGTCCATCCGCGCATGAAATACGCGCAGGATACGGACAACGGCCAGGGTAATCACGTAGTAGGCGGTGTGCTGGCCGCCTGCGTTGGTCGTTCTCTAACGCTATCGCGGGTGGTGAAGGGGCTAAGCGGTGAGGACGGCTTGTGAGCGTAGCAAGCTCTGCTCGAACGGCTTCTGAATCTGTCGGCTGCTCAGGCAGCCTTGCCGCGCTTGCACCGGATTTCGGGTTATCCCTGCCGTCCCTTGCTACCGGAGCAAGCGCCCGCCAGCGGTCGGGCCGTACGGCCCCGTCCTTGTCCGCTTGGCGGTGGCATCCCTGCGGCGGTCGTTCGAGCAGACTTGCCTCGCTCTGAGCCATGGCCTTCATGCAAGACGGCCATACCAAACAGATGCACTAGTTGTGCCAATGTGTAATTTACCTTGAGGGTGCACCTCGCGTCGTGCCGGAGGCCAGTAGTGTCGCCATCTGAGGCAGCCGATTGAAGATCATTCGGGCTTGCCCTGGTTAGCCCAGGTGACAATTTGCGTCACAAAGTGACGGCGCCCGCCGTCAGTCCCGGCCGTATGCGATGAGCTCAATCTGCTTCACTCGGTGAGAAGCGCCCGTCGGCATGGGCTGCGAGTGCCTTGCGGCTGAACTCGACCACCTTTCTCGCTAATTGCCTCAGCGCCGTGTTCGCCGCCACGACACCGCCGTGCGCATCCTCGCTGGGCGCGGGCACGCTAAAGTCCAACACGCGGCTTGCAAGCAACATGTCGCGCTGCAAATCCACGAGCGAGACGCGGACCACGAGCCGTTCGCGGCTCGGTGGTGCGGCGCTGAAGTCCTGCTCCAGGCGCAGCAATTGGGTGTGCAGGCTGTAATTCACCGCTATCCCGCTCGGCTGATCGAGTGCAGTGCGGAACGGACCGGCCTGGTTCAACGCCCGGGTGAGCGCCTCGCGCACCATTCTAGTCGGGGTAGCCACCCAGCGGCTCTGCGAATAATAATGGATCTCCCAGGGGGTGTGGCGATAGGCCATGGCCGTGGTGTCGTATCCGGCGGCGACTTGCGGCTGTTCGACCATCACCACGCCATGGTGTTTCCGTTCTGGGGTAGAGGAGGTTTTAGTGAGCGGTGCGCTGAGCTCAAGCTG
>JAKDMK010000601.1 GCA_030452365.1 Nitrococcus sp. | reverse complement strand
CTGCTAATAGGCAACAGCTATCAGCTATCAAGCTTAATCTATTTGATAATATGGAAATATTATAGCTAGAGTAAATAGAAGCTATCTGCATTTTCCGCAAAAAAAATAAGAATTATTTTTTTGCGCGAAAACATCAAGGCGCGTCATAAGAAAAACAACGATCAAAAAAAGGTCCACCAAGCGTCATTAAATACACAATTTCACTACAAGCCGAAAGTCTACATTGAATCCGACAGCGGTGCGTTGATGACACAAACTTGGCCGAACCAAAATCACATTGGCGGCAGAAAACGCGTAGCTCAAAAGCCATGCCGCATACTTACTCCGCAATCGATGTGCGTGGGCGCTTCGGCGCTGCTGGAGATCCTGGGCACATTGCGGCTGGCTGCGCCTTGTTTCCATCCTGTGCGCTCGGCAGTCGGGCAAGTCGCCGCTAGCTAAAATAGGAAAATGATTCTAATAATTTATCGCGGCGCAGAACAATCTCACGGGAACTAGGTGCTCAGGAGGGAGATATTCCATGTCGAAACTGGTACCACCGCACGGAGCGCAGTCTCTCAAGCCGCGACTTGTACCAGTCGACGAACGTCCTGAAGCGCTCAGACGCGCCGAGAGACTGAAGAAGATTCCGCTCACATCCCGCGAAGTTTCTGACCTTTTCATGCTCGGCATGGGCGCGTACACGCCGCTTGACGGCTTTATGAGCCACGACGACTGGAAGTCTTCGGTTACAGAGATGAAGCTCACCAGCGGCGTATTTTGGCCGATCCCTATCACGCTTTCGCTGGACAGCAGCATCGCCGACGGCCTCGCTGTAGGTGAGGAGGTTGCGCTGACCGATGCCGAGACCGGCGAGGTGCTCGGCCAGCTCACGGTGCAAGAGAAGTATCGCATCGACCGCAATCTCGAATGCGCGCACGTGTTTCGCACGACCGATCCTCAGCACCCAGGCGTGCAGAAGGTTATGGGCCAGGGCGATGTCAACGTGGGCGGTCCTGTCATCGCCCTGTCCGAGGGCGAATACCCCAAAAAATATCGAGGGCTTTATCTGCGGCCCGAGGAAGCACGGCAGGAATTCCAAAAACGCGGCTGGACAAAGGTCGCCGCTTTCCAGACGCGCAATCCCATGCACCGAAGCCACGAGCATCTGGCCAAGATCGCAGCAGAGGTGACGGATGGGGTCTTCATCCACCAGGTTCTCGGGAAGCTCAAAGCGGGCGATATCCCCGCGGAGGTAAGAACGCGCGCGATCCAAGCCATGATCGATAACTACTTCAAACCAAACATTGCGATCCAGGCCGGATATCCCATCGAGATGCGTTACGCAGGCCCGAGGGAGGCACTCATCCACGCGCTTATCCGTCAGAATTTCGGCTGCTCTCATCTGGTGGTCGGACGCGATCACGCGGGGGTGGGAAGCTACTATGGACCGTACGATGCCCAGCACATCTTCGACGAGTTGTGGGAAGGAGCGCTTCTGTGCAAGCCACTCAAGATCGACATAACGTTCTACTGCTACAGCTGCGGCGGCATGGCGACCGGCAAAACCTGCCCGCACGATCCGAAACAGCATCTATCCGTGTCAGGCACGCGCCAGCGCGAGATGCTGGCGAAGGGCGAGCAGGTACCAACCGAGTTCAGCCGTCCGGAGGTCGTAGCCATCCTCAGTGAGTACTACTCAGGAGCCTCGGCGGTAAGCTAATGCGCGCCGACCGAAGCGCTCTGCGCTTGGCACGCCTGCCGGCAAACGGCGCAGCCCCAAACACACCAACGCGTTGAACCCTGACCAAGTTTACATGGTTTCAGGCCGCAACT
>JAKDMK010000166.1 GCA_030452365.1 Nitrococcus sp. | reverse complement strand
GCGGCGCACCGCCGCCAGCGCCGCCCGACGATGCAGCTCGGCTCCGATGCGCACGCGCGCGGCATGGCACGTCTCGCTCCAGCAGGGTAAACTCGGCACACTTTCACAGCTCGAGAGGACTGGAGCAATGTTGCGCGGTAGGAAAGTATTAGGGATATCGATCTTGCTCGGCGTTGTCGTCGCAGCCGGCGCCGGCTTTGGTCTGGCCGGTCTCGACCCGCTCGTCAAAGCCTCTGCGGCGCGGGATATCACCGGCGTTGTCGGGGAAGAGCGCCTCGCATACGAGCAGAATACGATCGATATCGTAGAGCAATATAGCCCAAGCGTGGTGGCGATCAACGTCACGGTCAAGGGGCAAAGGGTTAATCCGTTTGAAAACCTTCCTCCCGAGCTACGCCAGTTCTTTCGCCAATTCGGTCCGTTCGGTCCGGACATGCGCTTCTCCGAGCCACAGCAAATGATAAGGGCGGCGGGCAGCGGCTTTGTGGTCAACGAGCAGGGCCAGATCGTCACTAACTACCATGTGGTGGCGGAGGCGCTGCAAAGCGGCTCCACCAACCTCAAGCCGAGCGCGACCATTACCGTCACCTTCATGGGTAAGGAAGATGATCTCCCGGTCAAAGTGGTGGGTGCGGACCAATCCTATGACCTCGCCCTCCTGCAGCTCGAGCAACCAGAGGATCGCCCGGCTAACGCCATACCTATTCCGCTCGCCGATTCGGACAAAGTCAAAGTCGGCGAGAAAACTATCGCGATCGGTAATCCATTCAGGCTGAATTCGACTGTCACCATGGGCATCGTCTCCGCCGTCAATCGGCGCGAGGCCGCCGCAGTCAGCGGCGTGCCCATTGACTTCATCCAGACCGACGCCGCCATCAACCCAGGCAACTCCGGGGGCCCGTTGCTCAACTCCCGCGGTCAGGTCATCGGTGTCAACGATCAGATTCTCGCCCCTCATGGCACCTTTGTCGGCATAGGCCTGGCAATCCCGAGCAATCTGCTAAAAGCGCGTATGGATGAGCTGCGCCACGGCGGTTTCGTCAAAAAGGCGCGGCTCGGTATTCAGATCATGAGCTTGGCCGACTATCCAGAGAAAGTACGCAGCTTCCTCAAGCTGCCGAACCAGGGCGTCATGGTGGTCGCCGTAGCCGCGGACAGCCCTGCGGCCAAGGCGGAGCTCCAATCGGCGCAATACGCAGTCACCGGCGATGGCCAGCAGTGGCCCGTAGGCGGGGATATCATCATCGAGGTCAATGGTAAGCCTATTGCGGATGCCGAGCAGCTCCAGGAGCTCGTCTACTCCAAAGACGCCGGTGATACTATCGAGCTCACGCTCCTGCACGATAACGAAAAACGCACGGTCCGCCTGGAACTTGCCGTGCTCAAGCAGTAAGCGCCACAGCGCACAGCGGTGCCACGACAACAGCGGTTGCGGGAACTGGCCTGCGCGGCCGCTGTTGGACTGGCTGTGGCCGGTGCCCTACGTCATTGCTTGACGCAAGGACAAGCAACCATGGCGGGGGCTGGTGTAATCGGACCAGGGCGCAGAAGCAATCGAGTGCAGATCCTACCTAAGCAAGGGAGATAGCCGCGCGCGCCGTCCCAGGACTGCTCAGGCGAATATGTGAGTATCCCCAGTCTGTCCCGCACGGCTTCGTCGCCGGCTCGCGCGCCACTCATTTGTCACCCGAACACAATCAGGATCCGCTGCCATGATCAAGCGCCTTATCCTTGTCATCTTGCTATTAGCTTTGATCTTCGGCGGGATCTTTGGCTGGAAGTATTGGCAGATCCAACGAACCCAAGCGCTGCAGTCCCAGCGCGCACCGCCGGCCGCGGTATCCTCCGCTTCAGTGGTAGCCATGCTCTGGCAGCCGACCTTGGGCGCAGTGGGCAGTCTGGTGGCCGTCAATGGCATCGACGTAACCACCGAGGTCGCCGGCAAGATCAAAGACATTCGCTTCAAATCCGGCGAAAGGGTGGCCAAGGGGGAAGTTTTGGTGAGCCTCGATGCTACCGTCGATCGCGCTCAGCTGGAGGGACGAAAGGCCGATATGCGCCTTGCGCAATTGCAACTCGAGCGCACGGCCCAGCTGCTGCCAAAACGCGCCGTCTCGCAGTCCACCTATGACGAGGCCAAAGCACGCTATGAGAGCGCTCAAGCACAGGTGGCCACGCAAAAGGCCCTAATCAGCAAGAAAACCATACGCGCGCCTTTTGCCGGTATCCTGGGCATACGGGAGGTGGATGTAGGTCAGTATCTCTCACCCGGCGACAAAATTGTCCAAATCCAGCAGCTGACCCCGATCTTTGTCGACTACGCGCTGCCCGAGCGTCATTTCGGCGAGCTGAAGGTGGGCCAGAGCATACAAGTGGCGCTCAGCGCCTATTCGGGCAAATCCTTTGCCGGCCAGATCACGGCCGTCGATGCCGCGGTGAACCCGGCGACGCGCTCAATCAAGGTCCGCGCCACGCTGCAAAATCCCGACGGCAAGCTCAGGCCCGGAATGTTCGCCGAGGTCACTACAGAGCACGGCCAAGCGCGGCAAGTGCTGACGATTCCGCGCACGGCCGTCAGTTATAACCCCTACGGTGACTTCGTCTTCCTGATCAAGAAAGACAAAAACGGCCAGCAAGTGGTGCAACGCACTCAGATCACTACCGGCGCGATTCAGCACGGCCGGGTGGAGATCGTCAAGGGTCTCAAAGTCGGCCAGCAGGTCGTACAAGCCGGCCAGCTAAAACTGCGCGACGGCCAACCCGTACGCATCGACAACTCCGTCGAGCTCGAGCGCAGGGAGATCGCACCCGAGTGAAGTTCACCGACCTCTTCATCTATCGGCCGGTGTTGGCCAGCGTTATCAGCCTGCTCATTTTCATCGCCGGTCTGCGCGCCTTGGGGCTGCTCGAAGTGCGCCAATACCCGGAGACCGAGAACACGGTGGTTACGGTGACCACCAGCTATCCCGGCGCAAGCAGCGAGCTGGTCAAGGGCTTCATCACCCAGCCGCTGCAGCAGGCCATCGCTGAGGCGCAGGGTATCGATTATCTGATCTCCACCAGCTCCCTTGGGGGCTCGACGATCGAAGCGCACATGGAGCTCAATTACGATGCCAACGCCGCCGTCGCCGAAATCCAGGCCAAGGTCGCAAGCCAGCGCAACGTGCTGCCGGAGGCCGCCGAGGATCCGGTCATCGACTCCACCACCGGTGAGACCACGGCGCTCATGTATCTCGCCTTCTACAGCGACACCATGTCGCTGCCGCAAATCACGGACTATCTGCTGCGGGTGGTTCAGCCGCAGCTCCAGGCACTGCGCGGCGTCGCCAAAGCGCGCTTGATCGGCAATAAAACATTCGCCATGCGCATCTGGCTCAACCCGCAGCGGATGGCCGCGCTGGACGTCACCGCCGCGGAGGTGGCCGATGTGCTGCGCGAGAACAACTACCTGGCCGGGGTGGGACAGACCAAAGGTAAATACGTCGCCATTAACCTGACGGCGACCACCGATGTCAGCGAACCTCAGAACTTCGGGAACCTGGTGGTTCGTCAAGGCGGGGGCACGTTGGTGCGCCTGCGCGACATCACCAGCACAGAGCTCGGCGCCGAGGATTACGACTCCGCTACCTGGTACCAGGGCCGGCCCTCGGTATTCATCGGCATTGAGCAGGCACCCGGTGCCAACCCGCTCAGCGTCGCCAAGCGCGTCCAGGAGGCGTTGCCGCGCATTCGCGCGCAAATGCCGCAAGGCCTCAGCGTGGAGCTGCCCTACGACGCCAGCACCTTCATCAAGAACTCAATCAGCGAGGTCTATCGCACCATCGCCGAGGCTGTGCTGGTCGTGCTGCTGGTGATCTACCTCACCCTGGGCTCGATGCGTGCCGCCTTGATCCCGGCGATAGCCGTTCCGCTTTCACTGATCGGCGGCGCCTTTTTGATGCTGCTGATGGGGTTCTCCCTCAATCTGCTGACCTTGCTGTCGATGGTGCTCGCCATCGGGCTGGTGGTGGACGATGCCATCATCGTCGTGGAGAACGTGCACCGCCATATCGAACAGGGCAAAACCCGCTTCCGCGCCGCCCTCGAGGGCGCGCGCGAGCTTGGGCTGCCGATTCTGGCAATGACCACGACCCTGATTGCGGTCTATGCCCCGATCGGCTTCATGGGCGGTCTGGTGGGAACCCTTTTCACCGAGTTCGCCTTCAGCCTGGCGGGCGCCGTGCTGATTTCCGGTATCGTGGCGCTGACCCTCTCGCCCATGCTCGCCTCCAAGGTGCTAAAGCCGCACGGCAATCCGGGCCGCTTCGAGCAGGCCGTGGAACGCTTCTTCGGTGGGGTCGCCCAGACCTATCGCCGCATGCTGCACAGCTCGCTCGACACCCTTACGGTCACCGTGGTCTTCGGCCTCGCGGTGCTGGTGAGCATCTACTTCATGTTCACCAGCAGCCAAAGCGAGCTCGCTCCCACCGAAGACCAGGGCATCCTATTCTTCCAGGCGACCGCCCCGCGCACGGCGACCTTGGACTATTTGGAGGCCTTCTCGCACGAAATACAGCAGATCTTCGAGACCATTCCGGAATACCAAGAAAGCTTCTATATCCTGGGCGGGAGGAGTGCGGATACCGTCTTCGGCGGCTTCAAGATGCCGCCCCAATCGGAGCGAGCGCGCACCCAGATGGAAGTTCAACCCGTGCTGCAGAAGAAGCTCCAAGCGGTGGCCGGCTTTGAGATTGCGGCCTTCGCGCGGCCCAGCTTGCCGGGTTCCGGCGGCGGCTTGCCGGTTCAGTTTGTCATCACCACGGATGCGGATTATCAGCAGCTTAACCAAGTGGCCGATCAACTGGTCGAACAAGCGACGCAAAGCGGCAAGTTCACGTTTCTGCGCAAGTCGATCAGCTTCGACCAGCCGCTGATTACCCTGGTCGTGGATCGGGACCGCGCGGGCGATCTCGGCATCACGATGCGCGATATCGGCACAAACCTCGCGCGCATGCTCGGCGGCGGCTACGTCAACTGGTTCAGCCTCGAAGGGCGCAGCTACAAAGTAATCCCGCAAGTCCAGCGCCGCTTCCGGTTGGATGCCGCGATGCTGAAGGATTATTATATCGAGACCGGCGCGGGGGATTTGGTCCCGCTCTCTACAGTCGTCTCGTTTGAACGCAGCGTCGAGCCCAGCAAGCGCACTCAGTTCCAGCAGCTCAATTCCCTGACGGTCGAAGGCGTCATGGCCGCGGGCGTGACCCTGGGTGAGGCCGTGGACTACCTCCAGAGCCAGGCCGAGGCGCAATTCCCCAGGGGCTTCAGCTACGATTATACCGGCAGCTCACGCCAATATGCCGAGCAAGGCAGCGCGCTGGTCGTCACCTTTTTTCTCTCGCTGCTGGTGATCTATCTCGTGCTCGCGGCGCAATTCGAAAGCTGGCGGGACCCGCTCATCATCCTGGTTTCTGTGCCCATGTCGATCGCCGGCGCCCTTGTTTTTATTACCCTGGGTTTCTCCTCGGTGAACATCTACACTCAGGTCGGGCTGATCACGCTGATCGGCCTCGTCTCCAAGAACGGCATTCTGATCGTGGAGTTCGCCAACCAACTCCAGAGAACTCAAGGCTTATCAAAGCGAGACGCCGTGGAGGAGGCCGCCGCGATCCGCTTGCGTCCCATCATCATGACCACCGTCGCCATGGTGGTGGCCATGATCCCGCTGCTCACCGCTAGCGGTCCCGGGGCCGTGAGCCGGTTCGATATCGGGCTTACGGTCGCGACGGGCCTTGGCATCGGCACGCTGTTCACGCTGTTCGTGCTGCCGGCCTTCTATATCCTGCTCGCCCGTGAGCACAGCCAGATCGAGGGGCACGCGCCGGCCGAAAGCGCGAACGGCGAGCGCGGCTAACTAGGGCGCTCGGCGCGCTTAGCAACGCCCGCCTGACTCGCGCAGCGATGA
>JAKDMK010000600.1 GCA_030452365.1 Nitrococcus sp. | reverse complement strand
CTCGTCTCTCGTTGTCACTAGTCACTAGTCACTAGTCACTGGTCACTGGTCACTTGTAACTTGTCACTTGTAACTTACCGTTTGTTTCACGGGAGACACCCGATGATCGCCTATCGCGCGCGACAGCTTGCGGCCATCCGCGATGCCATCGCTGCGGCACGCGAGGCACTGCAGTGCAGCGGCGCCGATGACCCATTGGCATTTGCCGGGGTCTTTGTCGCTCAGGGCGGTATACAGCTACCGGGTCGTCCTAACGATGCGCCAGCGATGCGCGCGCTCGGCGAGCGGTTACTGCACGCGCTTGCCAGCGCAAGCTACCATCACCCGGAGGATCCCGACCTGCAGCGCGAGATCGAGCGGGCCCACAACGAGGTGCATTGGGTCACGGCGATGCGCGACGACAAGGTCGTCGGTTTCTTCCTGCAGCTGCCCACGCAGGCGCTACGCAGTCCGACCGTGGAGGCACTCAGCCATGAAAACAGAGGCCTCGGCCCTGGCGTGTTGCGCAAGGGAGATATCGTGGTACTGCAGCCCGAATGCGACGGAGCGCGTTTTGTCGCGGTTTTGGAAGACGAGATCGAGTGTTGAGAGATCAGGGCGAGCGAGCCGATGCATCCGAGGTTCGCTACTGGCGCTGCCGGTTATAACATAAGAGCTTAAAGTTAGAGATATTCATTCCTTCCCAATATGAAGCTGCAACCGTATTTTTTCATTGCCCATGGCCAATCGACATTAGGGAGCAGGCATAGCCGAAGGTGGTGGTAATGAATACGGCGGTGCGAGTTCTGAGGCAAGAGCAGATGGTTCTCGATCCGGAGCAACTGGATCTCGGTCGCATCAACTGCGAGCTGGAGCAGGCGGATGCCGAGAGCCGGATAGCATGGGCATTGCGAGGCTTTGGCCGCCATGTGGTGCTCTCTTCGAGCTTCGGAGCGCAGTCGGCCGTGATGCTGCACATGGTCACTCGGCAGCGGCCCGACATCCCGGTGATTCTGATCGATACCGGTTATCTCTTTCCGCAAACATATCAGTTCATCGACGAGTTGACCGAGCGACTGTCCCTGAACCTCAAGCTTTACCGCTCCGAGCTGACCCCGGCCTGGCAGGAAGCTCGCTATGGCAAGCTCTGGGAGCAGGGTAGGCGCGGGATCCTGCGCTATAATCGAATCACCAAGATTGAGCCGATGCAGAGGGCGCTACGCGAGCTCGGCGCCAGCGCTTGGCTTACCGGTCTGCGCCGGCAGCAGGCACGGACTCGGCAGGCCTTAGAAGTGGTTGGATTTCAGAATGGCCGGCTAAAGGTGCATCCCATCGTCGACTGGACCGATCGCAAGGTCTATGACTACCTTACGGCCCATGATTTGCCCTATCACCCGCTTTGGCATGAGGGCTATGTCTCCATTGGCGATATCCATACCACCGCGCCGCTCGCCGATGGCATGGGTGAGGAGGATACGCGGTTCTTTGGCTTGAACCGCGAGTGCGGCCTACACGAATACGTCTAACGCCTATCTCTGCGCCTGCGAACGCCCCTACCGCCCGTGATCCTCTTGCAAGAGCGATCGGTAATTGGCCGACCGCTCGTATCCGAATCTGCGCGCCAGGTGCTTGCCAACCCGGCGTGTCAGCTGCTAATTATTGCAACAGAAAACGGCGAGCGGAGTGTTTGCACCCGGGGGAAAAGTTGACCTGGCTACGGGCCAACAAAGTAACAGATCCCATTATCGGCCTTGTTCTGCCCGGGGGCGGAGCGCGCGCTGCCTATCAGGTGGGCGTCCTGAAGGCGATAGCGGATATGCTGCCCCCCAGGGCACGCA
>JAKDMK010000027.1 GCA_030452365.1 Nitrococcus sp. | reverse complement strand
GTCGAATGTTATCCGCTCCCAAGCATCCTGTTCAGACAGCAGCTTACGCAGTAGCCTGTTGTTGAGCGCATGCCCGGACTTATAGCCCTGGAAGGCGCCGATTAGGCTGTGACCGAGCAAGTAGAGATCACCGATGACATCCAGGATCTTATGCTTGACGAATTCATCGCCGTAACGTAACCCGTCCTCATTTAGGATACGGTGATGATCGACCACGATCGCGTTATTCAGACTGCCACCGAGCGCCAGCTTGCTCTGTTGTAATTGCTCAACATCGCGCATGAAGCCGAAGGTGCGCGCGCGACTCACTTCCTTGATGAACGACGTGGTGGAGAACACTAACTCGCCGTGCTGCGGCTTAGAATTGAACATCGGGTGATCGAACTCCAATGTGAACGAAACCTTCAAGCCTTCGAACGGTGCCAATGCCACCCACTTATCGCCGTCGCTGACTCGCAGCCGTCGTTTGATCCGGATGAATGACTTACCTTCCGCCTGCTCTTGAATTCCCGCCGAGCGGATCAAAAACACGAATGGTCCGGCGCTGCCGTCCATAATGGGAACCTCGGGGGCGCTCAAATCAATATAGGCATTGTCTATGCCCAGACCCGCCATGGCGGAGAGTAAATGCTCTACGGTAGATACCCGCACACCGTCCTGGACGAGACAGGTCGAAAGCGACGTATCCCCTACATTGTCAGGGTGGGCGCGGATCTCCACCGGCTTCGCCAGATCGATCCGGCGGAATACGATCCCTGTATTGGGCGGTGCGGGGCGCATTGTCAAACGCACCATCTTACCGGTATGCAACCCGACACCGGTTGCCCGGATACAGTTTTTGAGCGTGCGTTGCGGTATCATCTTGCTTCCTTTGTACTCCATGCTCCCGCCCTGCCGTAACGCTCATCGCACGATGAGACGAGCAGGCAGGTCGGGTCTGTTGACACCCGCCCACGACGCCGCGGGTGGATGTCAACAGGCCTTAATCCGGTCCCTGATAAACATTCTGGATCAACAAACACCCGCGATAGTGGCAAGGTATCCACTTAGCGCCTAACCACACCTCCGACAGCGCGCATTCACATCCGGGATTGCAACGACCCGCCCCCACCGATCCGGCGCTGTGGTGCGAGGTACGAGCCATTGCTCCCGGAGCATTCCTCCCGTAGGGCCGCGCGCCCAGCAATGATAGCATCTAAAGTCAATCCGCTTGGCGGCGCAAAAACGCCGGAATATCTAAATAGTCTAGATCACCGTCAGAGCGCAGCGGGTAGCGGTCGTTGGCCGCTTGCTTACGGATGACCGTCGGTCGGTCGAGTTTACTGTAATCGATGTCGCCGCTCGCCGTGCGCGCAACGGGACGCACACGCGCCTCGAAGGCTTCCACCGGATTGCCAAGCCCGGTAGCCACCACCGTGACTCTGAGCTCGTCCTCGAGCTCCGGATCGATAACGGTGCCCACCACTACGGTGGCATCCTCCGCGGCGAGCTCCTTGACGGCATTGCCGACCTCATCAAACTCACCTATGGAGAGCTCCAGCCCAGCAGTGACGTTGACCAAGATGCCCCGCGCGCCGGAAATATTGGCGTCCTCCAGCAACGGGCAGGCGATGGCCCGCTCGGCGGCCTCACGCGCGCGACCTTGCCCGCACGCCGCACCCGAGCCCATGACGGCCATTCCCATTTCCGACATAACGGTACGCACGTCGGCAAAATCGACATTGATCACGCCGGGGCGCGTGATGAGCTCGGCAATGCCCTTGACCGCGCCGAGCAGCACATCATTGGCGGCCTTAAAGGCATTGAGCAGGGTCAGATCCTTACCGAGTACGGTAAGCAGCTTTTCATTGGGGATGGTGATCAACGAGTCAACATGACGGCTGAGCTCCTTGATGCCCTCTGCAGCCACCTGCATGCGCTTGCCGGCTTCGAAGCTAAAGGGTTTGGTAACCACGGCCACTGTCAGGATGCCCAAGCTCTTGGCGATCTCAGCGACCACGGGTGCGGCCCCGGTGCCCGTTCCGCCGCCCATCCCGGCGGTGATGAATACCATATCGGCACCCTCCAGGACCTCGGCAATGCGATCGCGGTCCTCTACCGCTGCCTCGCGCCCCACGCTCGGATTCGCTCCCGCCCCGAGTCCCTTGGTGATGCTGGAACCGAGCTGCAGAGCGGTCTTGGCCGAGGTGTTTTGCAGCGCCTGGGCATCGGTATTGGCATAGATGAAATCGACACCCTCGATATCGGCCGCCGCCATATGCTGCACGGCATTGCCACCGCCGCCCCCGACGCCGATAACCTTAATAACAGCACTCTGGCTGTAGGAGTCCATCAGCTCAAACATGATCGCGCCTCCAATTACTATCCATTTTTCTACCTGTCTACCACCAACTGCTCCGCAATCAGCAGTTGCCCTGAAACCAACCTCTCATGCGATGCCAGAGCGCGGTGAAACTGCCTTGCGCCGCGTTCCGCTCCGTGCGGTTGCGGTCACGGTTGTTACTGCCGAACAGGATCAAACCGAGACCCGTTGCATAAATAGGGTTACACACGACATCGCTGAGACCGCTCGCATGCTTGGGCATGCCCAACCGCACCGGCATGTGAAAAACCTCCTCGGCGAGGTCGATAACCCCTTCCATCTTGGCGCTGCCGCCGGTAAGCACGATCCCGGCGGCGATCAGATCCTCGAAGCCGCTGCGCCGCAGCTCCGCCTGCACCAAGCTCATCAGCTCCTCGTATCGAGGTTCGACGACTTCCGCCAAGGTCTGGCGGGACAGTCGCCGCGGCGGCCGATCGGCAACCGATGGCACCTCGATCGTCTCCTCCGCGTTCGCCAACTGGGACAGCGCGCAGGCATAGCGGACTTTGATTTCCTCGGCGTACTGGGTCGGCGTGCGCAACGCCACGGCGATGTCATTGGTCACCTGATCACCGGCAATCGGTATCACGGCCGTGTGCCGTATCGCGCCATCGGTGAATACCGCGACATCTGTGGTCCCGCCGCCGATATCGACCAGACACACGCCGAGCTCCTTCTCGTCGTCTGTGAGCACCGACTGGCTGGATGCAAGCTGCTGGAGGATGATGTCATCGGCTTCCAAACCGCAGCGGCGTACGCATTTGATGATGTTCTGCGCAGCGCTGACGGCGCCGGTGACCATGTGCACCTTTGCCTCCAGCCGCACCCCGGACATCCCGATCGGCTCGCGGATGCCCTCTTGGTTATCAATCAGAAATTCCTGGGGCAGGATATGAATGATCTTTTGGTCCGCCGGTATGGCGACTGCACGCGCGGCATCGATCACCCGCTCAACATCCTCCGCGGTCACTTCTTTGTCCCGGATTGCCACAATCCCGTGCGAGTTCAATGAGCGCACGTGGCTACCAGCGATGCCCGCATAGACCGAGTGGATCTCGCAGCCGGCCATGAGCTCGGCTTCCTCCACTGCGCGCTGGATCGACTGAACGGTCGATTCAATATTGACCACGACCCCTTTTTTCAGTCCACGGGAGGGATGCGAGCCGATACCGACCACCTCGACCTCGCCAGTGGGCTTGATCTCACCCACGATCGCGGCTACTTTCGAGGTTCCGATATCCAGCCCTACGAGCAAGCTGCGTTCCTGTTTCTTCGTCATGTGCTCAATCCTTGCGGAGCGCCCGGCGCCCAGGCTGCTTCACCGTCGATCCACTGGAGGCGCTGTGGGCTATTGCCATGAGCCCGATCGGACATGCGCCGCGTTGACACGCAAGGCTCCAATTCATTTCCCAGATCCTCGTGCATAGTCACCCTCAGGAGACCCGTCCCAGCGGATCGACAGACCGTTCGGATAGCGCAGATCGGCGACGAGCAGAGATCGACCCCGGCTATCATCGGCAATGCGCGGCCAGACCGCCGCAAATTGTCGCATCCGCGCTTTAATATGATCACGACCGATCCGGATCACGGCGCCGTCGCCTAGCTCGGCGGTCCAAGACCGACGCGTATCCAGTACCAGACCGGTCAAACTCAGGCCGACCGCATTCAATAGCTTCCGCATCTGATGGAACTGCCGCAGCACCCGGCGCTCGCTGCCCTTGGGTCCAGCGAGCCGCGGCAGCCCCTCTGGTAGAGTGCTTGGGCGAAAGACCTCGCCGCGATAATTGAGCAACCCCGCCTCGCCCCAGCGTGCAAGCGCTACTTGCTCGATCAAGCTGATGCGCAGCGCATCCGGCCAGAGGCGATGCACCGTTGCGTGATCCACCCACGGCAACACCTCTACCGCGAGCCGTATGGCGGTCACGTTTACTCCAAGCAGGCCGCGCTGCAGCAACGGTCCGATGGCCGAACGCAGCTCTGCCTCGGAGACATGCATCAGGTCCCCCTCCAGCACCACCGAGTGCAACGGCAGCAATTGCGCCATCGACAAGTGCCGCAGCACCAACACGCCGACGGCTATCACCGTCGCCACCAGCACGGCCATGGCGAGGCTGCGTACCGGCCCGCGGCGCACGGGCGGCGCTTGCCTTGCGTCCTCGCTCCAGCGCCCGGCAGTCGATTCCATGCTCACTGTGCTCATTGCAAACCTCGGCTGTGCCAACTGGTCTGCAGGATCCGCCAAACCAGCTCATCCATATCGAGCCCAGCCACGCGCGCGGCCATCGGCACCAAAGAGTGCTCTGTCAGGCCCGGCACGGTGTTCACTTCCAACAGCCAAAAGGCACCATCCGCATCGCGCATCAAGTCGACCCGCCCCCAGCCACTGCCGCACACGGCTTCGTAAGCCGCAACAGCAAGCCCCGCCAGAGCCGACTCGGTCGGCCCCGATAGTCCGCACGGGCAATGCAGTCGCGTCTCGGCGGCGCGGTATTTGGCATCGAAGTCGTAGAATTCGCTCGCCGGCTCGATCCAGATCGCCGGCAATGCCTGCTCACCGAGCAGGCTGACGGTATATTCCCGCCCGCTGATCCAACGCTCGACGAAGACCTCGCGGTCGTACTGACAGGCCTTGTGCCAGGCATCCAGCAGCTCCGTTGCGGCGTTCACGCGCGCCATGCCTAGGCTAGAACCCTCGTGATTGGGCTTGACCATGACCGGATAGCCGAGCTCGGCTTCCACCCGGCCAAGTGCAGCCTCTGAGTCCAATTGCAGGAAAGCCGGGGTCGGCAGCCCCAGGCCGCGCCAGATCAGCTTGGTGCGCAGCTTATCCATGCCCAGGGCTGATCCCCGCACACCAGTGCCGGTATACGGGATGCCCATGACCTCGAGCGCACCCTGAATAACGCCGTCCTCACCACCACGGCCATGGAGTGCGATGAAAGCGCGATCGAATTCACCGAGCGCGCTCAGCGCACGCTCCCTGGGATCGAAGCCGTGCGCATTTATCCCGCGGCCGCGCAGCGCCTCGAGCACCGCGGCCCCGCTTTTTAGAGATATCTCGCGCTCGGCGGACCAGCCGCCGGCCAGCACCGCGACATGCCCTGCATCCGCGACTCGCGGGCCAGTGGGGTCAACCATGGCTCGGCTCCTCCCCGACAATGCACACCTCGGTCTGCAGCTCCACCCCGTACAAATCGCGCACCCGGCGCTGCACGTAGCCGATCAGTGCCTCGATATCGCTCGCGCTGGCATCGCCCTGGTTGAGGATGAAGTTGGCATGTTTGGTAGAGACACAGGCGCCGCCGCAGCGCCGGCCTTTCAGCCCCGCCTGATCGATCAAGCGCGCCGCAAAATCGCCCGGCGGATTGCGAAACACCGAGCCGCAGCTCGGCCGGCCAAGCGGCTGTGCAGCCCCGCGACGCGCCAATAGGGCCCGCACACGTGCGCCGAGCGCCTGCGGATCGCCGCCGGGGTCGAGCTGCAAGGTCGCACCTAGAAAGGCCTCTCGCGCCGGTGCAACCACCGTGCGGTAGCCGATATGATATTGCGCCGCGCTGCGTCGATGCCGGGTACCCGCTTGGTCGAGTGTCTCGACCCCTATGACCCACTCCCAGGTCTCCGCGCCCCAGGCCCCGGCATTCATCGCCAAAGCGCCACCCATCGTGCCCGGGATACCCGAGAGAAACTCCGCGCCCTGCAATCCCCAGCGCGCGCAAGCTCGCGCCACCTGAGCACAGGCTACACCGGCACCGACACGCACCCGGCTGCCTTGCAAACGCTCCAGTCCGAGCAAAGCCGTGCGGGTTTGAATAACCGTTGCCCGTACCCCGCCGTCGCGCACCAAGAGGTTGCTGCCCAAACCGACCCAGAGCACGGCTTCCGTCGCCGGAAGCTCACGCACGAAGGCAACCAGATCCTCCACGTCAGCCGGCTCGAAGAAGCGCCGCGCGCGCCCACCGGCACGCCATGAGGTGTGCCGCCCCATGGGCTCATTCTCGCGCAGGGTGCCGCGGATGCCGCGCACAAGGGTCATCCCTCACCCTCCCCGGCACCGTAACGGGAACGCAAAAGCCCCGGCACGTTGCCGATGCTTCCCGCCCCTAGGGTTATCAGCAGATCGCCGTCGCGCACTACATCCGGCACGAGATCGATCAGCTCTTCCAAGCTCAGCGCGAACACGGGATCGATCTGGCCGCGCGCTCGGATCGCGCGACACAAGCTGCGCCCGTCGGCACCGGCAATGGCCACCTCGCCCGCCGCATAGACTTCGGCAAGCAGCAGCGCGTCGGCCGTCGAGAGCACGCGCGCAAAATCCTCGAACAAATCCCGCGTCCGACTATAGCGGTGTGGCTGGAAAGCCAGAACGACACGGCGCCCGGGCCAGCCGTCTCGGGCCGCCTGCAGCACCGCCGCGATTTCGCGCGGATGGTGGCCGTAATCATCCACCAAGCTGATACGTGCGCCCGAGAGAATGAGATCGCCGCAAGGTTGAAAACGCCGGTCGATGCCAGCGAACTCGGCAAGACCCCGGACAACGGCGCTGCGGGATACACCCAGCTCCAGGGCCACCGCAATCGCCGCCAGCGCATTGAGCGCATTGTGGCGACCCGGTAGGCTTAGATCCACGGCAAAGGGTGTTTCATCCCTGATCTGAACCGTGAAACCTGTGCGCGCACCGTGCTGGACGAGATCCGTGGCACGCACATCGGCATCGGCACTGTAGCCATAGGTCCGGGCGGGCCGGGTAATACGGTCCATCAGCCGGCGTATCTCGGGATCATCGATGCACAGCACTGACAATCCGTAGAAAGGCAAGTGATGCAGGAACTCGAGAAAGCTCGCCCGCAGACGCGCGAAGTCCCCCTGGTACGTTCCAAGGTGGTCCGCGTCGATGTTGGTCACCACGGCGAGCATCGGTTGCAGGTACAGGAAGGAGGCATCGCTCTCGTCGGCTTCCGCGACCAGATAGCGTCCCGCACCCAAGCGAGCGTGGCTCGCCGTGCTGTTGAGGCGCCCACCGATCACGAAGGTAGGATCTAAGCCACCCTCGGCAAGCACGCTCGCGATCAGACTGGTCGTCGTGGTCTTGCCGTGCGTGCCCGCGACCGCGATGCCATAGCGAAAACGCATCAGCTCGGCGAGCATTTCGGCGCGCGGAACAACCGGAATGCGGTGTTGGCGAGCAGCCACGACCTCCGTATTGTCCGGGCCAACGGCGCTGGAGGTCACCACGGCGTCCATCTGCGCTACACGCCGGCCATCGTGGTTATACCAAACACCGGCGCCGAGCTCGCTCAGGCGTCGGGTCACGGCGTTCTCGCGTAGATCCGAGCCAAAAACCTCGTAGCCGAGGTTGAGCAATACCTCGGCGATCCCACCCATCCCAGAGCCGCCGATGCCGACAAAATAGATGCGCCGAACCCGCCTCATGGCGCCTGGCGCATTCGGGTCCCAGCGCCTGTCGTAGGCCATGCTCATGCCGCCACCTCCAGGCACAGCCTGACTACACACGCGGTGGCCTGCGGGCGCCCTTGCTGGCGCGCGCGCTGTGCCATGACCCAGAGCCGGTCACGATCGCCGAGCAGCCTTGAGAGCACAAAGCTCAGACGCTGCGCGCTAAAGGCGTGCTCCGGGATGAGCACAGCGGCACCGGCGCGGCTCAGAAAGCGGGCATTCGCCGTCTGGTGATCGTCCGTGGCGTAAGGAAACGGCACCAACACCGACGCGACACCGGCGACAGCGAGCTCGGCGACGGTCAGCGCACCGGCGCGGCAAACCACCAAATCGGCCCAACCGTAGGCCTCGGCCATGGCGTCGATGAACTCGCTCACCCTTGCCGCAACCGCGTGCCTGCGATAGGCCTCCCGCGCCAGCGCCACAGTTCGCTGACCCGCCTGGTGGCGGACCAGCGGGCGCTGTGCGGGCTCTAGCCGGGCCAGTGCCGCCGGAATGACCGTGTTAAGCACTTCAGCGCCCTGGCTCCCGCCCAAGACCAACAAGCGCGGCGTATCGCGGCGCATCGCGTAGCGCAGCCGCGGGACAGGAACGCCGATGATCTCGCTGCGCACCGGATTGCCTGTCCAAACGCTGGGCGCAGAACCTGCGAAGATCCCGGGGAAACCGGTCATCACGATGCGCGCGCGTCGTCGCAATAGCCGGTTGGTAAAGCCTGCGGTGACGTTCTGCTCATGGATCAGCAACGGCCGGCGCAGCAGCCACGCCGCCAATGCACCTGGCCCCGACACGTATCCGCCCATGCCCAGTACCACCCGCGGCCGATAGCGGGCCACCAGCCGCAGCGCTTGCCACACGGCGCGTAGCAACATCCCCGGCGCGCCAAGCCAGCCTTGCAAGCCCCTGCCGCGCAGCGCGCGCACCTCGATCCACTCCATGGCGATCCCTGCAGCCGGAACGATCCGCGCTTCCAAGCCGCGTCGGGTCCCCACCCAGATCACGCCGATGCGCCGGCGTCGAAGCTCCTCGGCAACGGCAAGCGCCGGGAAGACGTGGCCACCGGTACCTCCGGCCACAATCATTACCGGAGCCGCGCTCATTCGCTGCCCTCCCGCGCCACATCGCGGGCGCCCACCGCGGCCACGCGATTCTCGTGATCGACGCGCAACAGCAGCGTGCAGGTAAGCACGGTCATCACCAGACTGCTGCCGCCGTAGCTCATGAGCGGCAATGTCGTACCCTCGGTGGGCAGCAATCCCATGTTGACGCCGATATTCAGGAAGGCCTGCAGCCCCAGCCAGATGCCAACGGCATAGGCGAAATAGCCGCAGAATCGCCGCTCTAAACGCATCGCCCGCGCGGCGATCCGAAACGCCCGCCAAACCACGAAGCCATATAGGCCGATGGTCACGCTCACGCCCACTAGACCGAGCTCCTCGGCCAGTACCGCGAAGAGAAAATCGGTATGTGCCTCCGGTAGATAGAACAGCTTTTCTACACTGTTGCCGAGCCCTACGCCGAACCAGTGGCCGCGACCGATCGCGATCAGCGACTGCGTGAGCTGAAATCCAGTATCGAATGGATCCGCCCAGGGATTGAGAAACCCCGTCACCCGCTGCCAGCGATAAGGCTCCGTGACGATCAGGGCGGCGCCCATGGCGGCAACTAGCGTGAGCAACAGGATGAAGCGCCACATCGCTGCACCGGCGATGAAAAGCAATGCCATGCCGGTGGCCATAAGCACGGCCGCGGTGCCGAAATCTGGCTCCAACAGCAGCAGCAGCGAAACCAGGCCAAGAGCTCCGAAGGGAATCAGCAGACCACGCAGGGTGGCGCGTACGGCCTCGCCACGGCGGACCAGGTAGCCGGCGAGATAGACGAAAACACAGAGTTTGGCGACTTCTGAGACCTGTAGGTTGAAAGGGCCCAGCGCTAACCAACGGGCACTGCCGTTGACCGCGTGCCCGAGGCCTGGGATCAGCACCAGCGCCAGCAGCACGAGGCTCGCTGTCAGCAGCGCGGTACCGAGCCGCTGCCAGTGGATCATAGGGATGCGCAGCCCGGGCAAGGCCAAGACTATAGCGAGTAGCAGGTAACCCGCTTGCCGGCGCAGATAGTACAAGGGTTCGCCAAGATTTCGATCGGCGATGGCCACCGAGGCGGAAGCCACCATAACCAGACCCAATGCGGTGATCGCGATGAGCACAGCGAGTAGCGGCCAATCCAAATTGGCCGCTAACGCCGGCACTCGGCGTGAACGGCCGCTGATTAGGGCAATCCCGGCACCCGTCTCAGCCATTTATCGCCGCCTTTACCGCCATCCGAAATACCTCGCCGCGCTCGGCGTAATCCGAGAACATGTCGAAGCTCGCACAGGCCGGCGAGAGTAGTACGATGTCACCCGGGCGCGCCAGCCGCGCCGCGCTTTTCACGGCAGCAGACAGATCCACCGCCTTCTCCACCGGACAGGCCCCATCAATTGCGCGAGCCAGCCGCTCTGCGTCCTCGCCGAGCACAATGGCGGCGCGCGCACGTTCCCGCACCGCCGCCTGCAGTGCCCCAAAGTCCTGACCCTTGCCCTGGCCACCCAGAATCAGAATCAAAGGCCGCTCGAGTCCGGCCATGGCGGCCAGGGTCGCTCCGACATTGGTGCCTTTGGAGTCATTGATCCAGAGCACCTCGTTATGCTCGATCACCGGCTGCATACGGTGCGGCAAGCCTCGGACGCGCTGCAGGCCCTGCAGCAGGGCCTGCAACGGCAGCCCCGCGGCGCTGCCGAGTGCAAGCGCAGCCAGTGCATTGGCCTGATTGTGGCGGCCCAGCGGGTGGAATGTCGCGGTTGGCGCAAGAGGACTGCGGCCACGACAAAACCAGGGCTCGCCCTGCACGCGGTCGATGCCGAAGGTGTGCTCGTCGGTCGCAGTGTCGAGGGTAAAATAGAGCGTATCGCGCTCTGGATTAGCCAAGGCGCTGATCATTGGGTGGTCCGCATTTAAGATCATGCTGCCGTTGCCGCGGAAAATGGTTGTCTTAGCCTCGAGGTAAGCGCAAACGCTGGGATACCGGTCTAAATGATCCGCGGCGATATTGAGGATAGTCGCGGCACGGGCATTGAGGCTGTAGACGCTCTCCAGCTGAAAGCTCGATAACTCGAGCACATAGAGCTGCGCCTGCCGAGCCCGCAACAGATCCAACGCCGGCGGCCCCAGGTTGCCGCCAACCGCCACGTCGATTGCAGCCGCCCGAGCCATCTCGCCGAGCAACGCCGTGACCGTGCTTTTGCCGTTGGTTCCCGTAATCGCGAGCACCGGCGCCGTGATTGCGCGCGCAAATAGCTCGATATCCCCGATGATGGGAATGCCTCGGGCTCGTGCCTCGCATAACCCGGGCTCGGTCAGGGACACCCCGGGACTGACCACGATCTCCTGCGCGCCGAGCAATAAGCCCCGATCGATGCCACCGACGGCCACTGGCACCTCGGAATAAGCCTCCCGCAGCGCGGCGAGCCGCGGCGGCTGCAGGCGGCTGTCGGTCACCGCGACTCTCCAGCCCTCGACAAGCAGGTAGCGAACACAGGAAAAGCCGGTCTCCCCGAGCCCGACGATCACCTTGTCAACCTTGCTCACCATGGTAGATTCCGGCCTCTTAGCGCAGCTTCAAGGTCGCAAGTCCAATTAGGACCAACATGACTGTGACAATCCAGAATCGGACGATGACCCGCGGCTCCGGGCAACCCTTGAGCTCGAAGTGGTGGTGCAGCGGCGCCATGAGCAACACGCGTTGCCCCGTCAGCTTGAAGGAGGCGACTTGCAGCATGACCGAGAGCGTCTCGATGACGAATACTCCGCCCATCACGAACAGCACCAGCTCCTGGCGCACCACAACCGCCAGCACACCCAGTGCCGCGCCCAATGCCAGCGCCCCTACATCACCCATGAACACCATGGCGGGATAGGTATTGAACCAGAGGAAACCCAATCCCGCGCCGACCAGCGCGCCACAAAACACCACCACCTCGCCAACCCCGCTGATGTAGGGAATGCCCAGGTAATCCGCGAACGTGACATGGCCCGTGGCATAGACGAACACCGCGAGGGCCGCACCGATCAGCACCGTGGGCACGATGGCTAATCCGTCGAGGCCGTCGGTGAGGTTCACCGCGTTGGAAGAGCCCACGATGACGAAATAGGTGAGCGGGATGAATAGCCAGCCCAGCGGGATCCGCACGGACTTGAACAAGGGGACGATGAGGGATGTCTCTATTGGGGTCTGAGCCGTGACGTACAGCACATATGCCACCAACAGTGCGAGCACCGATTGCCAGCCGTATTTGATGCGCGCCGTCAACCCCTTGCTGTTGCGATGGGTGAGCTTGAGATAGTCATCAACCCCACCGATTGCGCCGAATCCAAGCGTGGCGAGCAGAACGATCCAAACGAAGCGGTTACTGAGATCGCTCCAAAGCAGCGTCGAGAAAGCGATGCTGACCAGGATCAAGGCACCGCCCATAGTCGGAGTCCCCGCCTTCGACAAGTGCGTCTGCGGGCCGTCGCTGCGAATCTGTTGGCCGACCTGGTACTGAATCAGCCAACGGATGAGCGGCGGGCCCACCGCCAGCGAAATGATAAGCGCGGTCAAGGTTCCGAGGATGGCCCGGAAGGTCAGATACTGAACGACATTGAAGGCGCTGTAGTAATGCTCCAGCCATTGCGCCAAGACCAGCAGCACGTTCAACCCCCCATCCCGGCCGCGTGCGGTTTCGCAATCGCCAATCGCTCAGCGATGCGATCCATAGCCGCCGCGCGCGAGCCCTTGATAAGCACGGCAACACCCGGTCCAAGCGCCGCGCAGAGCACCTCCACCAGCGCCTCCCGATCATCGAAGCGCTCGGCCCCAGGGCCGAATCCCGCGGCGACTTCAGGCGCGAGCGCGCCGATCACGAATAGACGTTCGACCCCACCCGCGCGCGCAAGCCAGCCGGCGCGCCGATGTAGGCGTCGAGCCGTATTTCCCAGCTCGGCCATGTCCCCTAACACCAACCACCGGCGCCCTGAAGTCTCGGCTAATACGCGAATGGCGGCCGCCAATGAAGCGGGGTTGGCATTGTACGTATCGTCGAGGATACGGGCACCGCTGATACCTTCGCGCCAACACAGGCGTCCCGGCACCGGGCGCATCGCCTCCAGCCCGGCACGAATCGCCGCCGCGGGCACATCGAGTGCCAGCGCGGCCGCGGCACTCGCCAGTGCATTGCGCTGGTTATG
>JAKDMK010000165.1 GCA_030452365.1 Nitrococcus sp. | reverse complement strand
ACCCTGCGACGGTATGCGCATGCGGTAGGTTGTGAGCTTCAAGTGAAGCTCATCAAGTCCAAAGGTGTTGGGGCATAACTGCACGCGGATGGAGTATGATCTGCTTTCCGCCTTGGACGCGCGCAATGCCGGCAGATGCAAGCGCACAGCTCGGTTCGGCACCTCGGCATCGGCGCGCATTGCTCTACCCAGGGCGATCGCGGGGATACCTTTCGGTGGTTGGAGAGCGAGTAGAGTGTAATGAGTTATCGAATAGATCCAGGTACTGGCGCGGTGGGTGCTCCCATCGAAATGGATGGGCTGTTACTTGCTGCGGCGATATATGGGCTTTTAATAGGCATTGGGTGCTGTTACTTGGGAATACGCAGCCGGTTGCTCTGGCTCAAAATCCTAGGGGGCCTTTTGGTAGTATCGCATGTTGGGTATATAGGCGCGGTAATGCTGGGGCTCACTTAACCGAGATTGTCTCCACTCACACCGCGGGGCTGGATTCGGGCCTGTCTAGCTGCGCAAGCAGCGCGCTAAGGGGAATGCCAACCCAGTCCGGTCGATTGTCCAGTTCATAGCGCAGCTCGTAGAGCCCCTTCTCTAGTGTAAACAGGGCGATGAGCGGCCAGGCGGCCTCGATAGGCTCGGGGTAGATTCCGCTGCCCTCGCTCCCCTGCACATAGCCTGCGAGAAAAGCCTGCGTGGCGCGGCGCTCCCAATCCCGCGCGAAGGGAGCCAGCGGCTCGCGATCGGCTGGGCGCTCGGCCGTGACATGCTGCAGTGCCGAATGCACCGCATAGCTGAAGGAGCGCAGCATGCCGGCCACGTCTTTGAGCGGCGAGTGCTTCTGACGGCGCTCGGCGAGCGGACGGGCCGGCTCGCCCTCGAAGTCGATAATGACGAAATCGTTTTCGACCACGAGCACTTGTCCTAGGTGGTAGTCGCCGTGCAAGCGGGTTTTGAGGCCCGCAAACGTGGGTGGCGTAATGCGCTCGATATAGTCGATTAACGCCTGCCGCTCGGCAATGAGGCGCTCGGCCGCGGCGCGCGTCGCCCCGGCAAGCCTTTCGGTTTGGCGCTCGAGCTGCACCAGAGTGGTCTGTGCCTGCTCACGCACGCTCTCGCGCCAGGCGACGAGGTCTTCGGAGCGTATCGGCTCCGGGTCGAAGGCGGAATCGCCGGTGACCGGAGCCAGGGCACGATGCAGCTCGCCGCTGCGCAGACCGAGCGTATGCAGCATGTTCCGATTGCCTGCGTGCAAAGCCTCGAGCTCGGCTTCAATCTCAGCGGCCGGGCGCAGCAGCGCGTCGCCGAGAAAGCGCTGCAGGTAGTCGACCATATAGGACCAGGCATCGCCCTGGGAGGCAACGCACTTCTGCAGCAAGGCGAGGGTTGTCACAACGCCGTCGCGGTCTTCGTACTCGAGCGCGCCCGCCACGGGCACGATATGCGCAAAAGGCGAGCGCTCGGTCAGGAAGCAGCCCATCTCTAGCTCCGGGTTGACGCCTGGCTCGATGCGACGATAGGCCTTGAGGAAAAGCTCGTCACCAACGACCATGGCCGTATTACTCCCCTGCGTCGGCGGGCGCTGGACCGGCGCGTCCGCGGCGAGCGCCTCCAATAGCTGCGGATACACTGCGGTCGATGTGAATCGCAGCGTCACGCCGTTCGCTTGTTGGCGCTCATTGCGGCCCATGGCCCTGACTACGGCGTGGCAGAAATGGCCGTCGCGCAGCGCATCGTAGAGGATGCCTACCTGCGCCTGGCGCCTGATATGCGCGAGCGCATAAGGCAATAGCTCACGCAGGCGCTCGTCGCGCGGGGGCTCGCCCCAAGCGCTCGCAAGCGGCAGAAAATATACCTGTGGCGCGCGCTCGGCCAAGCCGACTTGGACCCACGCCAGCAGATAGTCACGACCGCCTGCGGACCACAGCGCGTGGTCGACAATATCGATACCCTCCATTCGATCTCCCTTCGCGGCGAACCAACGCCGCGCGGGAAGAAAGGCCGGCAAGGCCTCGCTCAGCAGACGCTCGCGCATGCGCTCGGCCATGCCCTGGCGCGGTGCTGCGACCTCGGCCGGGAAAAAGCTGTTCCAGCCCTCGAACAGCACGAGCACCGGCAGCTCGCTCGGCGCCACGCTTTCCTGGTGCCAGGACGGAGCCTCGGCCTCGGCCGTGAGGTGAAACCAATAAAAGCCATGACCCGCGAGCGTGAGCAGATAAGGCAGCTCGCCGATGGGCGGAAACGCCGTGCGGCCCATCATCTCGATCGGCAGCCGGCCTTGGAAGCGGGCAAGGTCGAGCTCGACCGGCTGCGCCGCGCGCGCCAGATTGGCCACGCAGAGGATGACCGAACCCTCATGCTCGCGCAGGTAGGCGATGATCTTGCGGTTGCCGGGCTTGATAAACTCCAACCGCCCGCGCCCGAATGCCTTGTGCGCCTTGCGCACGGCGATGAGGCGCTTGGTCCAGTTGAGCAGCGAGCTCGGATCGCGGCTCTGCGCCTCGACATTGACCGCCTCGTAGCCGTAGATGGGATCCATGATCGGCGGCAGATAGAGCCCCTGCGGGTCGGCTCTGGAGAAACCGGCGTTGCGATCGGATGACCACTGCATCGGCGTGCGCACGCCGTTGCGATCGCCGAGAAAAATGTTATCACCCATGCCGATCTCATCGCCGTAGTAGATGAACGGCGAGCCCGGCATCGACATGAGCAGGCTGTTCATCAGCTTGATCTTGTCGATGTCGTTGTCCATCAGCGGTGCCAGGCGGCGTCGGATCCCGACGTTCACACGCATGCGCGGGTCGCCGGCATAGGCCTGGTACATGTAATCACGCTCGGCGTCGGTTACCATCTCGAGCGTGAGCTCATCGTGATTACGCAGGAATATCGCCCACTGACAGATATCGGGGATGCTCGGCGTCTGGTTCATGATCTCGACGATGGGGTGGCGATCTTCTTGCGCGATGGCCATATACATCCGCGGCATAAGCGGAAAGTGATAGGCCATGTGGCACTCGTCACCGTCACCGAAGTAGTCGCGCACGTCCTCGGGCCATTGATTCGCTTCGGCGAGGAACAGCCGGTTGCGGTAATGGGCGTCCACGACCGCGCGCATTTGCTTGACCACGGCGTGGGTCTCGGCCAGGTTCTCGTTGCTGCTCCCCTCGCGCACGCAAAGGTAAGGAATTGCATCGAGGCGCAAGCCGTCCACGCCCATATCCAGCCAGAAGCGCATTACCCGTATAATTGCCCTGACCACCTCGGGATTGTTGTGGTTTAAATCCGGCTGATGCGAGAAGAAACGGTGCCAGTAATAGGCCTGCGCAACCGAGTCCCAAGCCCAGTTCGAGGTCTCTGTGTCGGTGAAGATGATGCGCGTCTCGGGGAATTTTTTGTCGGTTTCGCTCCAGAGGTAAAAATCGCGCTTGCGCGAGTTGCGCGGCGCGCGGCGCGCGGCCTGAAACCAGGGATGCTGGTCGGAGGTGTGATTGATCACGAGCTCGGTGATGACACGAATGCCGCGCCGATGCGCTGCGCGAACGAAATTGCGGAAATCGCGCCGGGTTCCGTAAGCCGGGTAGATGTTGCGGTAGTCGGCGATATCGTAGCCATCATCGCGCATGGGCGAGGGGTAGAAGGGCAGCAGCCAGATGGTGTTGACGCCTAGATCCTGCACGTAATCGAGCTTCGCGCACAGGCCGCGGAAATCACCGACGCCATCGTTGTTGCTATCGAAAAAGGTTTTTACGTGCAGGTGGTAGATTACCGCGTCCTTGTACCAGACTGGATCGTCGTTCAGCGGGGCGTTGTCCTTGCGCTCGCTCATGCCTGCACCACCTCCGTTGCTCCGACGCGGGGTCATATGAAGTAGTCGAAATCACGCTCGGTGCGCAAATGCCGGCGTAATCGAAAGATGTGTGCGGGCGCGGCGTGCGGGTCAAGCTCGACATAGTTGCGCGCTCCGTGCCAGAGATAGCGCGTATCGCTCAGCAGGTCGTGCACCTGGTAGGGATGATCGGGGAGGAGCTGCAGCTTCTCGAGCGGGAGCTCCACCCAACCTGCGCGGGTATGGTGTGGATCGATGTTAACCACAACCAGAATCACATTGTCCAGCGCATCGCTGTGCTTGCTGTAGCAGAGCAATGCTTCATTGTCGACGGGGTGAAAGCGCAGGCTCCAATCATGCTGCAACGCCGTGTTTTGGTGGCGGATTCGGTTCACCCGCGCAATGAAATGCTTGAGGCTATCGGGGCGTTCGAGATCCCATGCGCGGATCTCGAATTTCTCTGAGTTCAGATACTCCTCGCTACCGGGCTCGCGCGGCGTTGCCTCACAAAGCTCGAAGGCCGGGCCATAGATACCGTAATTCGCCCCTAAGGTGGCGGCGAGCACGAGCCGGATCATGAAGGCGGGCCGCCCGCCGACCTGCAGATACTCATGCAGGATATCGGGCGTGTTCGGCCACAGATTAGGCCGGAAGTACTCGCGCGAGGGAGGCTGGGCGAGCTCGGTGAAATAGTCCATGAGCTCTGATTTGCTATTGCGCCAGGTGAAATAGGTATAGGACTGGGTGAAGCCGAGCTTTGCCAGGCGATGCATTACCTTGGGCCGAGTGAAGGCCTCGGAGAGAAGGATTACTTCAGGATGTTCTGATTTGATGCCGGTGATCAACCACTCCCAGAATGGAAAAGGTTTGGTGTGGGGATTGTCGACCCGGAAAATATGCACCCCTTGCTCAATCCAGAATAAGAACACGCCTCTCAACTCTTCCCAAAGCCTTTGCCGGTCCTCGGTCTCGAAGTTGAGCGGATAGATGTCCTGGTATTTCTTGGGTGGGTTCTCGGCGTACTGCACGGTGCCATCCGGCCGCCGGCGAAACCATCGTGGTGACTGCTCGACATAAGGGTGGTCCGGCGAGCATTGGAAGGCGATATCGAGCGCCACAACGAGCCCGTGTTCCCGGGCGCGGCATACCAGGTGACGGAAGTCCTCCAAGGTACCGAGCTGCGGGTGTACGGCCTTGTGACCGCCCGCCTCGGAGCCGATGGCCCAGGGGCTGCCGGGATCCTCGGCTTCGGCGTCGGCGCTCAGTGCATTGTTGCGGCCCTTGCGCGCGGTTACTCCGATCGGATGAATGGGCGGTAAGTACAGCACATCAAAGCCCATGGCCGCGATGTAGGGCAGGCGCTCCTCGCAGCTGCGCAAGCTGCCATGTGCGCTCGGATCGTGCACGCAGGAGCGCGGGAAAAGCTCGTACCAGGTGCTGAAGCCGGCGCGCGCCTCATCCACCACGACAATGAGCTCGCGTTCATAGCGCGTTTCCAGCGTGCGATCGGGAAACCGTGCCATCAGGCGCGCGAGCTCGGGATCGAGCGCCAGTAACCGGCGCGCGAAGGGATCGCCCTTGGCGCGCAGCTCGCGCGCATGAATGTGTAGCTGCGCGGCATGTGGGATAGTCGTGCGCGCCGCCGCCGCCTCGATAAGCTCGGCACCGATCAGCAAGGCGAGTGCAATGTCCGTGGGCTGATCGCGCTTTTCCAGCTCCGCGCGCCAGGTGCGGAAATGATCAACCCAGGCCGCGACGGTGTAACCGTAACGTCCGATCTCGCGCACCAGAAACTCGCTGCGCCAGCGGTCGTTGCCGAGCGGGCGCATTGGCACCTCACCCCACTCCGCGGCATCGGCCTTGCGGTAGCGGAGCATGCAGCCGAGCTGATCGTGACCGTCGACGAAGGCGTTTGCCTGCACCACGACTTTCTCGCCCACGCTGCGCTTGATCGGGAAGCGCCCGGCATCCACCTCGGGCGCTACCCCTTCAATGATGATCCGCTTGTGACCGGCACTCTGCATTGATAGGGCCATATAGGCGCAACCCCCCTGTGAAAAGAGCGTATGGCGCTTGCTCTTAGGATGAACGCTCAACTACCGGCTAACTTCAGGTAAACCACGCCAAGCGGTGGCAGGGTCA
>JAKDMK010000599.1 GCA_030452365.1 Nitrococcus sp. | reverse complement strand
GGTCGGCCGACGCCAGTTCCTGCGCTTCCTGTTGATGTGGCTGCTGACCACCGCGACCAGCACCTGGTCGATCGGCGCGATCGACGACGCTGTGGGGTTGAAGTGGACGTGGTTGGCGAAACCGGGCGTCGAGATCGTGCTCGGCGGGCTTGGGTTCCTGCTGTCGCGGCATTGGGTCTACCGCCGCTAGCGATGTTGCAGGGGCGACCTGGGTCGCGACTCACGTCGCTCCTTGTATGTTCTTCCCGACCCCTCGCAAATGCGGGGGCCATGATTCGATTTCGGGGAAGCCGTACGCTCCTTGGGGCAGCTTGACTGACCTCGTTTGTAGAGCGGCTCCCCGCCCCAATCGTGAGCACGGAGAGTGTCACGGACCGTTGAGTCCGCATCACAAGGGTGTGCCACGAGGGTACGGGGTCGGGGAACCTGGAATCGATTTTACCGCGACGACCGGGAGAATCGCATGACCAGCAAGAGTGATCCGGGATGGGTGGCGTTCGATGTGGGCGCCAGCAAACACGCCTTCGCCAGCGCACTGGGCGAGCGCCGCGAGAGCGGCGAGCTGGACAACACGCCGGAGGCGGTGGGTCGGTTCCTGAGCGCGCGACTGGCCCGCTGTGGCGAGCTGCGGGTGTTGATGGAGGCCACCGGCATCTATTACCTGGACCTGGCACTGATGGCGGCGGAACTGGGCGCGCAGGTGATGGTGATCAATCCCAAGGCCGCCCACCACTTCGCCAAGGCGATGAACGTGCGCAGCAAGACCGACGGGATCGATGCCCAGGTTCTACTGACATACCTGCAGCGCATGCCGTTCGTGCGGTGGCAGCCACCCAGCGAACACCTGCTGGCGGTGCGCCAGTTCGGCCGCCACATCGGCCAGCTCACCGACGCGCGCACCGTCGCCAAGAACCGGCTGCACGCCCTGCAAAGCACCAAAACCAGCCCGAAACTGCTGATCGACGACCTGCGACGGTCCATCCAGGGGCTGACCCGGCGCATCGAGCGGCTCAGCGCACAGGCGCTGAAGATCGTGCGCGCCGACGACGGCCTGTCGGCCCGCTTCGATGCGCTGGACTCCATGATCGGCGTTGGCGCCGCCACCGCGCTGCCCTTGCTGGGCGAGTTGGCGGTGCTGCCGCAGGACATGAATGCGCGCGCCTGCGTGTGCCATGCCGGCCTGGACGTGCGCCTGCACCAATCCGGCACCAGCGTGGCCAAGCCCGCTCGGCTGTCGAAACACGGCAACAAGTATCTCCGCCGCGCCTTGTACATGCCGGCCATGGCCGCCATCAAGAACGACCCCCATGCGCGCGCATTCCGCGATCGGCTGATTGCTCGCGGCAAAAAGAAGATGCAGGCCATCGCTGCGGTGATGCGCAAGCTGTTGACCGCCGCCTGGGCGCTGGCGCGCCATCCCGGTGTCTACGATGGCAGCAAACTGTTTGCCGCCAGTTGAGGGTTGACGGACAACAGAGTGTCTACAAGAATGCAAGCTGTCGTCGCGACCCGATGAAGCCCGCGCGTAACGCCGCTACGCAGGCGTCGCAGCCGTTTCGCCGCGGACACGTTCCGGCCATACCGTCTTTGCGAGCAACTCATCCCCCCAGTCGAACGCCAGCGCACCGTCGTCGATCAGCAGGTTGACGAAGTTGAGCACGTTGCGCGCATACATCTCGCTGGCGTGGACCGCGCCGCTGCTGGCGAGGTCGAGCGGGCCGGCGACGGTGACGCCGTCGAGCTCGATCGTCTCGCCCGGACGGGTCGACTCGCAATTGCCGCCGGTCTCGGCGGCGAGGTCGACGATCACCGAGCCGGCCGGCATGCCT
>JAKDMK010000026.1 GCA_030452365.1 Nitrococcus sp. | reverse complement strand
GCGTGGCACATGCCCAATTCGATAGGCCACCAAGCCGCCGATGGTATCGAACTCCTCATCGCTGAAAGCCGTATTGAAATGGTCATTGAAATCCGCAATCGGTGCCAGTGCCTTGACAACGGTTCGGCCGTCCTCAAGGCGGTTGAGAATGTAACCTTCTTCGTCGAGGTCGTGCTCATCATCAATTTCGCCAACGATCTGCTCGATCACATCCTCGATGGTGACGATGCCCGCCAGTCCTCCATACTCGTCCACTACAATCGCCATATGGTTACGGCTTTCCTGGAAGAGCTTGAGCAATGCATCGAGGCGCTTGCTCTCTGGAATGAACAATGCCGGGCGCAGCAGCCTTTGGATGTTGAACTCCGACTCACCTTCCCGCGCCAGATACGGCAACAGATCTTTGGCGATTAGAATTCCGATGATGTCATCGCGGCTCTCGCCGGTCACTGGAAAACGGGAGTGCCCGGTTTCAATGATGGTGGGCAGCAGATCCCAAACGCTGCAGGAGCGCTGCAACACGGCGACCTGAGAGCGCGCGACCATGATGTCCCGTGCCTGCAGCTCGGAGACGCGTAGCACCCCCTCGATCATTGAAAGCCGGTTCTGATCCAAAATCCCCCGCTCAAGGGAGAGCCTGAGCACCTCTACGAGCTCCTCGCGATCCTTAGGCGCCCCGGCCAGGGCCTGTCCCAAGCGCTCCAGCCACGATTTATTACTGCTGACGGTATTGCTACTACTGTCAGATTGATCGTCATTCATATGGGTTACGGTCGGTTGCCACGGAAAACTGGTACTGATTCGTTAATTGATTGATCTTGCGCGCTCGTCGCAAGGCGCCTTCCGATCAATGAATTAACGGATCGGCCCGTCGCGCGTGTTTGGGGCCTGTTGGCATTCACCCACGACGCCGTGGGTGAATGTCAACAGACCCTAGTACGGGTCAGGAAAGCCCAGCGCGGCAAGAACCTCCCGCTCTCGCGACTCCATCCGCTCAGCCGCGGCTTCTTCTTCATGATCGTAGCCAAGCAGATGCAGCACCCCGTGAACTACCAGATGAGCCCAATGCGCTGCCAAGGGCTTGCCTTGCTCGGCCGCTTCCCGCGCAACCAACGGCGCGCAGATGACCAGATCCCCGAGGAGTACGGCCTCCACCCCGTCAGGGAGCTGCGCCGGAAACGCCAGCACGTTAGTAGCATGGCTATACCCGCGATAGGTTGCATTGAGCTCT
Source organism: Nitrococcus sp. (assembly GCA_030452365.1). Taxonomy (GTDB): domain Bacteria; phylum Pseudomonadota; class Gammaproteobacteria; order Nitrococcales; family Nitrococcaceae; genus Nitrococcus. The sequence continues at coordinate 11,889 of JAKDMK010000026.1, read as the reverse complement.
GTGCCCTCTTCCTCATCCACCACCCGGATGGCGATCTCAGCCGCATCCCGGCTCCCCGATAGGGCCGCGGCGACCCAGCATTCAAACTGCTTGAGCTCCGGCACATCGGGGTCACAGGCAGCCAATTGAAGATCGATCTCGAGCATTCTGATTGGCCGAGGGAATCAGCAGAATCCGATCTGACTGGATGCCCTGAAGATTAGCGCCTGTTGCCATCCACCCACGACGCCGCCCCGAAGGCGATCTCCACAGCCATGGGCGGCTGCGCCGCCGAATTCACGTGGATGAAGCTCCTCCACTTGCACCAAGGCCTCCCGCCGGCCGCCGGGTTGTGTCCTCGCCAACATTCCGTCCGTCCCTGCTGTCATACGCCTGTACGATTCGCTGCACCAGCTTGTGGCGAATGACATCCCCGGAGTGGAAGAAGGTGAAGCTCACGCCGTCGACGTTCCATAGCACCTCAATGGCGTCCCGCAGGCCGGATGGCTTGCCCGCGGGCAGATCCACCTGGGTAATATCGCCCGTGACCACGGCAGTCGCCCCAAAACCGATGCGGGTGAGAAACATTTTCATCTGCTCGACGGTGGTGTTTTGTGCCTCATCGAGAATGACAAAGGCATTGTTCAAGGTCCGGCCGCGCATGTAGGCGAGCGGAGCCACCTCGATGACATTGCGCTCGATCAGCTTACCCACGCGCTCGATCCCCAACATTTCGAACAAGGCGTCGTAGATCGGGCGCAAATAGGGGTCGACTTTCTGCGCCAGATCGCCGGGCAGAAAGCCCAGGCGCTCGCCTGCTTCGACCGCCGGCCGGACCAGAACCAGGCGCGTGACGAGATTGCACTGCAAAGCGTCCACGGCGCTCGCTACGGCGAGATAGGTCTTGCCGGTTCCGGCCGGACCGATGCCGAAGCTAAGATCGTGGGTCATGATGTTGCGCAGATAAGCGCGCTGATTGGGGCCGCGGCCCCTTACCTGACCCTTGCGGGTTGCAATGACGATTTCCTCATCATTGTCCCGAGTGGCTCGTGGGCGAAGTGCTCGGGTCTCTACATCCAAACTTTGCAAGTACAAATGCACATTCTCCGCGCTGATGGATTCATTGCCCGAGAGGCGATACAGCTCCTGGAGCACACAGCTGGCCGCCAAGGCCGACTGATCTTCGCCGATGACCCGAAAGCGATGCCCACGGTTTTTGATCTCGACACCGAGCTGTCGCTCCACTTGGCGCAGGTGCTCGTCGAATTGACCGCAGAGATTCGCCAAGCGATCGTTATCCAGCGGTTCGAGGGTGAAGATGATGGCATCCGGTGATTGGGACAAGGCTGGCGTGACCTGCTCGCTTGAAGCCTTAGGCGCTGGTGGTCGTCCCGAACTCGGGCTCGAGTCGTTCATCGATTGTGATCAGTCTGCCGCGTAGAGAGTGCGCCAACGCCTGGGTGATCTCAACCCGCACGAAGCGCCCGATTAGATGGCGCTCGCCGGGGAAATTGACAACCCGGTTATTCTCGGTGCGCCCGGCCATTTCGCTAGGGGCCTTCTTAGAGAAACCGTCCACTAGGACCGTCTGCAAAGTGCCAACCATAGCCTCGCTGATGCGCTGCGCGTTGCGGTTCAAAATCTCCTGTAACCGGTAGAGGCGTTGCTTTTTCACCTCCAGCGCGGTGGCATCGGACAGCTGCGCTGCCGGCGTACCGGGTCGCCGGCTGTAGATAAAGCTGAACGACTGATCAAAGCCGACCTGCTCGACCAGCGCCAGAGTGTCCTCAAAGTCCCGCTCGATCTCGCCCGGGAAGCCCACGATGAAATCCGAGGAGATGGCGATGTCCGGGCGCACCGCCTTGAGCCGCTCGACGAGATCGAGGTAATAGTCGCGCGTGTGATTACGCTTCATGAGCCGAAGAATCTTGTCCGAACCGCTCTGCACCGGCAAATGCAGCTGGCTCACCAGCTGCGGCACCTCGGCATAGGCCTCGATAAGCGCCGCATCGAAGTTCAGTGGATGCGAGGTAGTGAAGCGGATACGATCGATTCCGTCCACCGCGGCTATGAAGTGGATCAGCAATGCGAGGTCGGCGCTCGTGCCGTCATCCACCTCGCCCGAATAAGCGTTGACGTTCTGGCCTAGAAGCGTTACCTCGCGCACGCCCTGTTCGGCCAATTGCGCCACCTCGGCCAACACGTCCTCGAAGCGCCGGCTGACTTCTTCACCGCGCGTGTAGGGCACGACGCAGAAAGTGCAGTACTTACTGCAGCCTTCCATGACGGAAACGTACGCGGTTGGCCCAAGCGCCCGTGGCTCGGGCAAACGGTCGAATTTCTCGATCTCGGGAAAGCTAATATCGATGACGGGTAGGCGTGTGCTCAGTACCCGATCGTACATCTCGGGCAGCCTGTGCAAGGTTTGCGGACCAAAGACGAGATCAACGAACGGCGCACGATCGATAATCGCCGCTCCTTCTTGGCTGGCGACACAGCCGCCCACCCCAATCACCAGAGCCGGATTTTTCTCCTTCAATGGCTTCCAACGGCCTAGCTCGGAGAACACTTTCTCCTGGGCATTTTCACGGATCGAGCAAGTGTTGAGCAAAACGAGATCGGCATCCAGCGGCGAATTCACGCGCTCGAACCCGCGCTCGGCGCCAAGCACATCCACCATCTTGGCGGAATCGTATTCGTTCATCTGGCAACCGTGCGTTTGGACGTAGAGCTTGCGACTCATTTGCTCAGTTCAGTACCTCACACTTAATGCTTTCAGAAAGAAGGATAACGCCGCGACTCGGGCTACGGCAATCCCGATCATTGCTCACTAGGACAGGCCGTGCAATAGACCAGCACACCGACGCACGGCGGTAGACATCCTGCGCTCAACAACGGCCATAGTTGTCCTGGTAGCGCACGATGTCGTCTTCGCCAAGATAACTGCCGGTCTGGACCTCGACCAGCTCCAACGGGATCACCCCGCAGTTCTCCAGGCGATGCACCGTGCCAAGCGGGATATAGGTCGACTTATCCTCGCTGATCAGATAGCTGTCCTCACCGCGGGTAACCCGCCCAGTGCCCTGAACGACCACCCAGTGTTCGGCGCGATGGTGGTGCATTTGCAGGGAAAGGCTCTTTCCGGGGTGGACGATGATGCGCTTGACCTGGAACCGCTCCGCCGCCGCAATCTCTTCGTAAGAGCCCCAGGGGCGATGCACGCGCCGATGGCTACCCAACTCGGGGCGGTTCTGCCGTCGCAGAATCTCCACCAGTTCTTTCACCGACTGGACGGCCTCGCGCGAAGCGATGAGCACGGCATCGGAAGTCTCCACCACGATGTGATCGCGCACGCCTACCAGTGCCACCAGACGACCTTCGGCACGGACATAGCAATTTTCGCTCTCATGGAGCATCACGTCGCCAATCAAGGCATTACCCACCTGATCGCATTCGGTTTCGGTCAACAAGGCGCTCCAGGAGCCGAGATCGTTCCAACCCCCGGCAAACGGGATGACGACGGCATCTGCGGTGTGCTCCATCACGGCGTAATCGATGGAATCCGCTCGGCAGCAATCGAACGCCTCGGCCCCCAGGCGCAGGAAATCCAAATCCTCCTGAGCGCCGCCCATCGCGGCCTCGCAGGCTTCAAGGATATCGGGAGCAAACTGTTTTAGCTCCTCCAGATAGCGGCTGGCGCGGAAAACGAACATACCGCTGTTCCAGTAGTAATCGCCCGCCGCAATATAGGTCTGTGCCGTATCTTGATCTGGCTTTTCGACGAAGCGGCGCACGCGCCATGCGCCATCGGTATCCGCTAACGGCTCACCGGCTTGGATGTAGCCAAAACCCGTCTCGGCGGCGCTCGGCACGATGCCGAAGGTGACCAGGAAATTCTCCGCGGCCTTGGTCACCCCAGCGGCGATGGCGGCATGCAAGGCCTGCGCATCGCGGATGATATGATCCGCGGGTAACACTACCAGCACCGCCTGCGGATCGCGCCGAATGGCGCGCAAAGCCGCCACAGCCACAGCCGGTGCCGTATTGCGGCCCACCGGCTCAAGCAGAATATCCGGGGCACCCAGAGTGCTGGCGCGCAACTGCTCGGCAACCAGAAAACGGTGCTCGTGGTTGCACACGATAATTGGCGCCGCCAGTCCTCCGCCGGCCAGACGCTCCGCAGTCGTCTGCAGCAACGTGCGCCCGCAACCAGTGAGATCGAGGAACTGCTTGGGATAGAGCTCGCGCGAGAGCGGCCACAGCCGCGATCCGATGCCGCCCGAGAGAATCACCGGGATTACGCTCGCCCCCGGCAAGTCGGTTTCCGATTCCAGTGCCACACCCACCACCGGTGGCCATACTACCTGCTCATCCATGCTCGGAACCCCACCTAAGACCCCCCAGGAGCGCGGCGCGGGCGGCCCACCGCGTAGTAGGTGAACCCCAGCGCGGCCACCGCCCGCGGCTCGTAGAGATTACGGCCGTCGAAAATCACCGGCTGCTTCAACAGCGTACGCATGCTCTCGAAATCGGGGCTGCGAAAGACATTCCATTCAGTGGCGATGATCAAGGCATCCGCTCCCTGCAGGGCTTGCTCCGGTTTGGCGCAGAGTACCAAATCCGAGCGCTCACCATAGATCTGCCGAGCTTCGCCCGCGGCCTTTGGATCGAAGGCCCGCACGCTCGCGCCCGCGGCCCAGAGGGATTCTATCAGCCGGCGGCTCGGTGCCTCGCGCATGTCCTCGGTGTTGGGTTTGAAAGCGAGTCCCCAAAGTGCAAACGTAAGCCCGGCCAATCCATCGGCAAAATGCGCTTGGATGCGGCTATAAAGATAACGCTGCTGGCGTTCGTTCACGTCTTGCACGGCCTGCAGAAGCTGCGGCTTGTATTCCACTTCATAGGCGGTTCGCACCAACGCCTTTACGTCCTTGGGAAAGCAGGAACCGCCGTAGCCGGCGCCGGGATAGATGAAATCATAGCCGATGCGGGGATCGGCACCGATGCCGATGCGCACCCGCTCTATATCTGCATCGACCCGGTCGGCGATGTTGGCAAGCTCGTTCATGAAGCTGATCTTGGTCGCCAGCATCGCGTTGGCGGCATATTTCGTGAGCTCGGCCGAGCGCACATCCATCACGATGAGGCGATCGTGATTACGGTTAAACGGTGCATAGAGCTGGCGCAGCTGTTCAGCGCTCTCCCGGCAGCCTGTGCCGACGATCACCCGGTCGGGCTTCATGAAATCATCGACCGCGCCCCCTTCCTTGAGGAATTCCGGATTGGAGACTACATCGAAGTCAATATCGGCGCCGCGCCGCGTGAGCACGTCGCTGATGCGCTCGCGCACGCGATCCGCCGTCCCGACGGGCACCGTTGACTTGTTCACAACGACCTTGGCCTGCTCCATGTGCTCGGCAATGCTCTCGGCCACTGCCAGTACATGCCTGAGATCCGCCGCGCCATCCGCCGCCGCTGGCGTGCCCACCGCGATGAACTGAAAATGCCCATGCGCCACGCCTTCGGCCGCGTTCGTGGTGAACCGCAATCGGCCCTCGGCAACGTTGCGCTGGATCAATACTTCCAGGTCCGGTTCGAAGAACGGTACCTTGCCGTCTTGCAGGCAAGCAACCTTGTCCTCGTCCACATCCACGCAGACCACGTGATTACCGACCTCCGCCAAGCAGGTGCCGGTGACGAGGCCGACGTAGCCTGTTCCGAAGATGGTAATGCGCATGAAGGCTCCTATGAAACAAACCCTAACTCATTGTTCTTGCGGGCGTTGGCGTGAACGATTTGCAGGCTACCTCTACCGGCGGTACATAGAGCCTGTGGCAACGGCGCCCTCGCCGCGATTCCCCATCGCTGGGTAGCTTACCTTGTCGGCGCATTAGCTCGCGTCGAGGCTCGCCTCGGATTCCAACCAACGCAGAATCTCGGCCGTCTTGCGCTCCATAAGCGGCCGGTCCCCCCGCGTCTCTACATTGAGGCGAACCACCGGCTCGGTGTTCGAAGAGCGCAAATTAAACCGCCAGTGGCCGAACGCCATGCTCAGTCCATCCGTATGATCGACACTCTCGGCGGAGTCCAGATAATGCGCCTCTAATGCCGCCAGCGTGCCATCGGGGTCCTTAAGTCGCCGATTGATCTCGCCACTCACCGGGAAGCGATCAAGGCGCTCGCCGACGAGCTCGGAGAGCGGCTTGCCGCTCACTGAGATCCGCTCGGCTATGAGCAACCACGGCAGCATGCCACTGTCGCAGTAGGAAAAATCACGAAAGTAATGATGCGCGCTCATTTCACCGCCGTAGATGGCATTCTCAGCGCGCATGCGCTCCTTGATGAAGGCATGCCCAGTCTTGCTCTGCACCGCAATGCCGCCGAGCTCGCTGACAATATCGATGGTGTTCCAAACCAGCCGCGGATCGTGAATGATCTTCTCCCCCGGGTGGCGGCGCAGAAAGGCATCCGCCAACAATCCCACGATGTAATAGCCTTCGACAAAACGCCCGCGCTCATCGAACAAGAAGCAACGGTCGAAATCCCCATCCCACGCCACTCCGAGATCGGCCGCGGCGTCGAGCACGGCTTGCTCGGTCTCGTGCCGATTCTCTATGAGCAGCGGGTTCGGTACCCCGTTCGGGAACTGACCATCCGGCTCGTGGTACAGACGCACGAACTCAAACGGTAATCGCTCGGCGAGGCCATCCAGCACCGACCCGGCACCGCCATTGCCGGCATTGGCTACGATACGTAACGGCTTGAGCACGGTGCTATCCACGAAGCCGAGCAGGTGATCGAGATAGGCGGGTCGATGCAACAACGGCTGCTTCCTACCGCGCCGGCCTGGCACGCGCCAGTCCTCGGCTACCGCCCGATCGTGGATTTCAAACAACCCTGTGTCGCCGCTGATGGGTCGAGCTTGCTCGCGCACAAGCTTCATGCCGTTGAAATCGATCGGATTATGGCTCGCGGTGACCATAATGCCAGCGTCCATCCCGAAGTGCGCGCAGGCGAAATACACCTCCTCGGTCCCGCACAGGCCAATGTCATGGACATCCGCCCCGCCCTCCATAAGCCCCGCCGCGAGCACCTGGCTTATTTCTGGGCTCGTCAAACGCACGTCATGGCCTACCACCACGTCCCGCGGCTGCAGCCAGTCCGCGCAGGCGCGTCCAACACGGTAGGCGATATCCGCGTTCAGCTGATCGGGAACTCGCCCACGGATATCATAGGCTTTGAAGCACTCCAGTCGTCTTATCATTGCCTCGACTCGCCTTTGCACACGGTAAGGTGGGAAACCCTGGTCGCGCTATCCTCTCGATCGCTGCTCGTGATCGGCGCCCGGCACAACCCGCTGCACGGTCATCGCCTTGCCTGCCAGGTAGCGCGGGCGAGGCGAGGCGGCCACAGTCAAGTTATCTGGCAGCATACGGGTCAAAACAGCTCGGTAGGATCGATTTTCACCGCGCCCGGCCGGCTCGCCACCTCCCGCGCCGGGATATGGGCTCCGGTGACCATCTGTTTATACCCCATACCCGGGCCGACCATCGGGTAGACACCCGCATCGGGGTCGATCATGACCTCTAGGAAAGCCGCCTCGGGGAACTCGACAAAGGCGGCAAGCGCCGCCTCAAGCTCCTCGCGCTTGTTCACTCGGCGCGCGAAGGCGAAGCCGTCGGATTGCGCGGCCTTTATGAAATCCTTGCGATGCAGCGACTTGTCGCTCGCCGAAAAGCGATCCTCGAAATAGAGGCGCTGCCACTGCCGCACCATTCCATCCCCGCAGTTGTTGAGCAGCAAAACCTTCACTGCAAGTCCGTAGGTCGTTACGGTCTCCATCTCGCCGAGATTCATCCGAATGCTGCCATCGCCGTCCACATCGATGACCAATCGATCTGGATTGGCGCATTGCGCCCCAATGGCCGCCGGTAGCCCGAAGCCCATGGTCCCCATGCTACCGGAAGTCAGCCATAGCCGCGGCCCCCGGAAGTCGAGGTATTGCGCGGCCCACATCTGGTGCTGGCCCACACCGGTGCTGATGATGGCCTTGCCGCCGGTGAGCCGGTTTAATAGCTCCATCACGGACTGCGGCTGAATTTTGGGATTATCCCGATCGTAGCCCATGGCGTGCTTCTCGCGCAGGGTCCGCACGTGCTTGATCCAGGGCGCGAAGTCCTTGTGAAAATTCATGGACCGGCCGTAATCGATGAGCTGGCGCAGCGAGCGTCCGGCTTCGCCTACGTGCGCCCAGTCGACCCTTTTGACCTTGCCGATCTCCGCGGCATCGATGTCGATGTGCGCGACGTGCTCAGCCAACGGAGCAAACAGATCCGCCTTCGCCGCCACACGATCATCGAAACGCGCCCCCACGGCGATAACGAAATCGCAGTCCTCTACCGCATAGTTGGCGTAAGCAGTGCCGTGCATACCGAGCATGTGCAGGCATAAATCATCCCGGGTGTCGATTGCGCCGAGCCCCATCACGGTAGTGACCACGGGAATAGCGAACGTGTGCGCGAGCTCGGTCAGCTCCGCTGAGGCATTGCCGCTGGTCACGCCACCGCCCACATACAGCAACGGCCGGCTGCAATGCTTGAGCATTTCGAAGAATTGGCGACACTTGCGCTCGGAGAGCTTGGCCGCGGCCAATGACTCCATGCGCTGGCGATAACCGCGGATGTCGAGCACTCCGCAGCCCCTGAACTCCCCCACCCAGTTCTGCATGTCCTTGGGCAGATCCACGACGACCGGGCCGGGTCGCCCTGAACGGGCGACTTCGAAGGCCGTGCGCAGAGTCTCCTCCAGCCGCTCCGGTTCGGTCACCAGAAACACATGTTTGGCGCAGGCACCCATGATATTGACGACCGGCGCTTCCTGGAAGGCGTCGGTTCCCATCGCCGCGCGCGCAACCTGACCGGTAATCAGAACCACCGGAATGGAGTCGGCCATGCAGTCGCGGATGGGCGTGACGGTGTTGGTCGCCCCCGGTCCAGAGGTCACCAAAAAGACGCCTACCTTGCCGGAGCTGCGGGCGTAACCCGCCGCCATGAAACCAGCCCCTTGCTCATTGGCAGGAACCACCAATCGGATCGGCTCGCGGCCATCGGCGCCGCGGTGCAGTTCGTTGAAGCGAAAGATAGCGTCATAGGTCGGCAAAATAGCACCGCCACTATAGCCGAATACCGTATCGATACCTTCGTCCGCAAGAACCTGTATCACCGTGTCCGCGCCGCTCATGCGCTCACCCGCGCGCGGGTGCTTGGCCTCTTGGTGTTTAATCATGGTCGCATCTGCCGTCATGGCCCACCTGGCTCAGGTTGCACCGCAACAAAGAAACACTGGTAAGGTATCATCCCCGCCTGACAAGGCCATACCTCAACGGGCGCCGAACTTCAGTGCCGCCGAGTTGATGCAGTATCGCAGCTGCGTTGGCTCGGGCCCATCCTCGAAAATGTGACCCAGATGAGCGCGGCAGCGCCGACAATGCACTTCCGTGCGCACCATGTTGTGACTATGATCGCGATCGGTTTCCAGCGCCTGCTCGTCACCAGGCGCCCAAAAGCTCGGCCAACCACTTCCCGATTCATATTTCTGCCGTGAGTCGAACAGCACCTGGGCGCAGCAGATGCAGCGAAAGACACCGTCTTTGTCCCAATGATAGTATTCACCGCTGAAAGGCGGCTCCGTCCCTCGCTGGCGGGTGACCCGGTACTGCTCCGGCGTCAACTCTCGCCGCCATTGCTCATCGGTCATTTGGCTCGGATCCATGGCTCGATCCTCTCGTTGAAGTCGATCTCGTTTCGATCGTGGCCGAAAGCGCCCATTCCCCCCAATTTTTTGCCACCGCTCATCACCCGCTACTGAGCGCAGGCTGCCCTCCCGAATACCCACTCGAGCGCTGACGGCCTGCTGACACGCATGCGTTCATGATGACATACAATTAGGGCCTGTTGACGTCCGCCCACGGCGTCATGGGTGGACGTCAACAGGCCCTATGCACCCGCAGTTGGCCCCGATCCGGGCACATCCATGCGAGAATCGATGCATGAGCGAGTTGGTTCTAATCAATGTCTCCGGCCAGAGCAAGGACGGGATCACCTCGTCGTTGCTGAATATCCTCGCCGTGCACGGCGTGCCGATGCTCGATATCGGCCAGGCTATGATTCACGACACCATAGTCCTGACCCTGTTGATACGATTATCTGGCCAAACCGGCGCTGCCCCGGTGCTAAAGGATCTGCTGTTCGAGGCAAACCATCAGGGCCTGCAGGTGCATTTTACGCCTTTCAGCCAAGCGCGTTATGGGCGTTGGCTCGGCGGCGAAGCGCACCCACGCCACATCGTCACCTTGCTCGGCCGCAGTGTAACCGCGCAGCAGGTTGCCCGCATTAGCCGAGTGATCACCGAGAATGCGCTCCACATTGAGGATATTGTTCGGCTCTCGGGCCGCGGCTCACTGTATACGAGGCAGGAGGGGACGGGCCGTGCTTGCGTCGAGCTCGCATTGCGCGGTCAAGCGCTGGATCCGGATGCAATGAAAACGGCCTTCGTCGCCCTTGCCGAAGATCTGGGCGTCGACATCAGCTTCCAGGAGGATACCTTCTATCGCCGTAACCGCCGTCTGGTAGTCTTCGATATGGATTCGACTCTGATCCAACAAGAGGTCATCGACGAGCTGGCGCGTGAGGCGGGGGTTGGCGCAGAAGTGAGCCGGATCACTGAGGCCGGCATGCGCGGCGAGCAAGATTTCAAGCAGGGCCTGCGCCAGCGCATGGCGCTGCTGGAGGGGTTGCCCGAGGCCGTGTTGGGGGAGGTCGCCGAGCGACTCACCCTCACCGAAGGGGCGGCGCGGCTGCTGCGCACACTGCGCACGCTCGGCTACAAGACGGCCGTCATCTCCGGCGGCTTTGCTTGCTTCGGCCGCCATCTGCAGCGCAGTCTGCCACTTGACTATGTTTACGCCAATGAGCCGGAGATACGCGACGGCCGTCTGACCGGCCGGCTCATCGGCGAGATCATCGACGGCGAAAAGAAGGCGCAGCTCATGTGCACGATTGCCAAGCGGGAAGGTATCGAGCTCGAACAGGTAATCGCCGTGGGTGACGGCGCCAACGACCTGCCCATGCTGAAGCTCGCCGGGCTCGGAATCGCATTCCATGCCAAGCCCGTGGTTCAAAAAAGCGCTCGCCAGGCCATTTCGACCATCGGCCTGGACGGTATCCTCTATCTGATGGGCATGAAAGACACCGATAATCCCCACTAGGGCCTGCGAGCGCACTCAGCACGCCCCTGCCCGCGCGGGCGTTTTGAGAATCACGACCACTCGCACAGGGTCGCCGGTACGGCCTGCCCATCAGCGCGTATCGAAGCCACCGCAATCGCGGGGACAACAGGCGCTGCCGAGGAGGCTCGAACACGATGTTGGTAGCTGTGCCGAAGGAGATCAAGAACCATGAGTACCGAGTCGGCCTCACGCCGGATAGTGTGCGTGAATTCATCGCCCGCGGGCACGAAGTCATCGTGGAAACGAGAGCTGGCGATGGCATCGGCTGCTCAGACGAGGATTACCAAGCCTGCGGGGCCCGGATCATCGCAAGCTCCGAGGAGCTTTTCCGTGCGGCCGAAATGATCATCAAGGTTAAGGAGCCGCAGATCGAGGAGCGTCACCGGCTGTGGCAAGGACAGATTCTGTTGGCCTATCTGCACCTTGCCCCCGACGCCGCGCAGACGCACGATCTGGTCGGCAGCGAAGCCGTGTGCATCGCCTATGAAACGGTCTGTGGCCCAAACAATCAGCTGCCACTACTTATTCCCATGTCGCAGGTGGCCGGCCGGATGTCCATCCAAGCGGGCGCCTACTGTCTGGAACGGGCCCATGGTGGCAGCGGTATGCTCTTGGGTGGGGTCCCT
>JAKDMK010000598.1 GCA_030452365.1 Nitrococcus sp. | reverse complement strand
TTCTTTTGCTCGTCTTTGGTCTTGAACATCTCGAGCATGCGCTCGGTCACTACATAGCCGCCGACGGCGTTACCCGCGGCCAAAATCACGGCGATGAAGCCGATGAGCTGTTCGGCCACGCTGCCCGCCTCACCGAGTGCGACCATGGCCCCCACGAGCACAATCCCGTGGACGAAGTTCGAGCCCGACATCAGCGGGGTGTGCAAGATGACGGGAACGCGGCTGATTACCTCGTAACCGGTAAAGGCGGCAAGCATGAATATCCACAGTGCGATCAACCCTTCGATCATTTTTTGCCTCCTTCCATACGCTCTCGGGTGGGAGCATGGCGAATCTCGCCTGCATGGGTCAGGCAGCTATCGGCGATGACCTGATCGTCCCAATTCAGCTGCAGCTCGCCGTCTTTTACCATGAGTACGAGTAGGTTATAGAGGTTGCGCGCGTACATCTCGCTGGCGTGGCTGGCGGCCGTGCTGGTGATGTTCTTCGGCCCATAGATCACGACTCCATGGTGGTCGGTTTGCTTACCTGCTTGGGTCAGCTCACAATTGCCCCCACTCTCCGCTGCCAGATCGATGATCACCGACCCACGTTTCATCCGCTCTACGGTCGCCCGGTCGATGATTTTCGGCGCCGCACGGCCCGGTATGGCCGCGGTCGAGATGACGGCATCGGCGAGCGCGATGTGCTCGGCGAGCACTTCCTGCTGTTGCTGCTTTTCGGCAGGTGTGAGCTCGCGCGCATAGCCGCCTGCGCCCTCCGCCTGCACGCCGGTGTCGACGAACTTGCCACCGAGCGACTCCACCTGCTCTTTGGTCGCCGAACGCACGTCATAGGCTTCGGTGATGGCGCCAAGACGCTTGGTAGTCGCGATGGCCTGCAGTCCGGCCACGCCGGCTCCAATGATCAGCGCCTTGGCGGGCCGGATGGTTCCGGCCGCCGTGGTCAGCATCGGAAACAGTCGCGGGCACAGGCTCGCCGCCAACAGCGCGGCCTTGTACCCGGCGATGCTGGCCTGCGAGGAGAGCGCGTCGATGGATTGGGCGCGGGTAATGCGCGGCACCAGCTCCATGGCGAAGGCGCTCACTTTGCGCGCGAGCAGCTTCTTGATTCGGCTGTCCCCAGTATGCGGCGTGAGAAAGCCAAGCAGAATGCCGCCCTCCTTGATCTTGCCGGCCTCGCCGAGGCTCGGCGGCTGGACTTTGAGTAGGATATCCGCCTGCTCGTAGAGGATGTCGGGGGCGACGAGCTCGACGCCTTGATAATCAGTATCATCGAAACCGCTGCTCTGCCCCGCGCCCTTTTCCAGCAGGATGTTGACGCCAAGCTTGGCGAGCGGTTTGATCACGCTCGGCACAAGCGCGACGCGGCGTTCACCGGGGGCCGACTCCTTGGGCACAGCTAAGGTTAAATGCATTGTGCTCTCCCGCTGTTCGCATTTCGTCATGCAGGCTATATCGAGACCGGACGCTCCGCTGTTTGCGGCGGTGCTCGCCGAGCTGGCCTGTAACGGAAGGTGACGCGCCCGCGCATTGCCTAGTGGGTCCACCTAGCGAACACCGGCCGCGCTCCGTCAGCGGCCTAGGGGGCTCGCCACCTGCCGTAGGCAATTATTTGCTGTTGGTCTTCTATCATTTAACGATTCGGCTAGGGTCCGCCTTGGCGACGTCGGCATGCTGCCGGCCCCGCGCCTGGCGGGGCCAGCTGAGTAACAGGATTGGCAAGTATATGCGGATCACCGCCGGGTGCCCAAATCGAAGAGCAATTTTGCTTGAGAGTAACAACTCACCCCTCGTCATCCTGCGCGCAGCGAAGCGCAGTCGCAGGATCCAGCGACT
>JAKDMK010000597.1 GCA_030452365.1 Nitrococcus sp. | reverse complement strand
TTCCTGCTGTTGGATGGCCCGTTCAGTGCCGACGCGCACACCCTGTTCGAGCGTGATCACGAGTGGTGCTCTGAAGGCTATATCCTCGTCGAGCTTACCAACGTGTTGACAACCACAATGCGCCTGCGCGACCTCCCTCTGGCAAAAGCTCGAGCCGTCTACGCCGAGGCTGCTACATTGATACAACCCGGCCTTGTGACGTTGGATCACGTTGAGGCGATGACGATTGCCCACCAGCTGGGAATCACGGCTTATGATGCCCGATTCATTGGCGCAGCGCGCGAACTCGGCACCAGGTTGGTCACCGAAGACGCCAGATTGCGCCGTGCCGCTCCCCGGCTAACGCAATCCATCGAACATGCGTTGGCAAACTGATGCGGCCGGAAACTCGCCAAGCAAAATCCTGCCGATCCCGCACCACTATCCCGTCATCCCCGCGAAAGCGGGAATCCCGACGTCAAATTTCAACGTGTCGCCCATCCGTCCCAATGACATTTGCAGGAGCGCCCCATGGGCGCGACAGAACAACCCGCTCGCCGTCAGCGGGAAGGTGCCAACACCCATCCTCCCTCAAGCGCAAGCTGTAGGAGCGCCCCATGGGCGCGACCCGACATCCTTCCCCTTGCGCGAAGCGGAAGGGGGAGCCAGAGGGGGTTTCCCACAACTTGTGGGAGCAAGCTTGCTCGCGATTCCCGGTACCTGGCAGGCGAGGAAATCACCGAATTCCCGGCAATTTGGCCCGTATAGTAGGATAGGCGGGACAATACCAATCGAAAATCAGCGTCGGGGCAGGGCATAAGCACGAATCGCGGCAGCCACGGTTGCCACGCGGATCATTTCGACAGGGGACCGCTCTTGCCATCGACACCAGACATCCAGCGACTCGCCGACCGCCGTTGCGACGCACTTTACGAGCTTGATCGCGCGCAGAAGAGAAGGCTCAAGAGCGGCACCTTGCACGGCGTGGAGTTGGTGGACAGCGTGACGCGCCTGTGTGCCATGAATATGCTGCTGCACGGCATCGGCGATGAATCCGATGAACAGTTGCCGGTTGTAACCGCCGACGCGCTGGCGGGCAAACATGGCGAGTACGACGTGGTGTTGGCCAATCCGCCGTTCGGAAAGAAGAGCAGCGTGACCATCGTCAACGACGCGGGCGAGACCACGAAGGAATCCCTCACCATCCATCGCGACGATTTCTGGTCGAGCACCAGCAACAAGCAGCTCAACTTCGTGCAGCATATTTTCACGATTCTGAAGCAGGGCGGACGCGCGGCCCTGTGGGCGGGATTCATTACCAGACTGGATTCCCGCCTTCGCGGGAATGACGAGGAGGCATTTGTTCAGCGATGCCTTGACTCGGTGGCTGTCGGCTCACCAGTAGTATTCGTGTGGCTTGTGGTTGCCGAGCGGGAATACGACGCCGTCGGGGTCGGCACCCTTGACGATGCGGGCGCAGCAGGCGCTGTTGGCATGGCGGCGTGGGCGGGTCATGTAGAGCCGGCGCCACCACTTGGGGGTGCCCGACGGGCATCGCGGGCTATCGGCGCGGCGATACTTGCCGCGCAGCAGTTTGCCGTCCGGCCCGCGGTCGGAATGCTGGTTGAGGTTGGACATCTTTTTGCTCCAGTGAAAGACACTGGAAGATGTCCATTTGCAGGTAGTGGATGGACGGCGCGGTCATGGCTGCAATGATAGCGTACTCGCGGCATGCATGCGGTTTGGTTGGAGTTTTGCCGGGTTGTGGTGCCGCGCGAAGCCGGGTAATTTGTCGTGACAGGATTGGTGGATGCGCTGCGCTTATCCACCCTACGGTGGGTATTGGAGTTCGGGGGTAGG
>JAKDMK010000596.1 GCA_030452365.1 Nitrococcus sp. | reverse complement strand
CTTGGGCGTGACGTAACAGAGCATCGCGGTACCGTACCAGCCGATCATGGCCGCGCCGATTGCCGAGGTGATATGGTCGTAACCTGGGGCGATGTCGGTGGTGAGCGGACCCAGGGTATAGAAGGGGGCCTCATGGCACAGACGTAGCTGCTCGGTCATGTTCTCGTGAATGAGCTGCATGGGTACGTGACCGGGCCCTTCGATCATGACCTGACAGTCGTGCGCCCACGCCACTTGCGTCAGCTCCCCGAGTGTGGCGAGCTCGGCCATTTGCGCCTCATCATTGGCATCCGCGATGGACCCCGGCCGCAGACCGTCGCCGAGGGAGAAGGCGACATCGTAGGCAGCCATGATCTCGCAAATCTCCTCGAAGCGCTCGTATAGAAAACTCTCGCGGTGATGCGCCAGGCACCACTTGGCCATGATCGAGCCGCCACGCGAGACGATGCCGGTGACGCGCGCCGCGGTAAGTGGTACAAAGGCGAGTCGCACGCCGGCGTGGATGGTGAAATAATCCACGCCCTGCTCGGCTTGCTCGATCAACGTGTCGCGGAAGATCTCCCAAGTCAGTTCCTCAGCCTTACCATCCACCTTCTCCAAGGCCTGATAGATCGGCACCGTACCGACGGGTACCGGCGAGTTGCGAATTACCCATTCCCGCGTCTCGTGGATATGCCGCCCGGTGGAGAGGTCCATAATGGTATCGGCGCCCCAGCGCGTGGCCCAGACCATTTTCTCAACTTCTTCTTCGATAGAGGAGGTCACCGCCGAGTTACCCATGTTGGCGTTGATCTTCACCAGGAAATTACGCCCGATGATCATCGGCTCGGACTCAGGGTGATTGATATTGGCCGGAATGATGGCGCGGCCGCGCGCCACTTCGCTGCGCACGAGTTCCGGCGTGATTCGCTCGGCAATCCGGGCGCCAAATGACCTGCCCGCATGCTGCCGGCCAATCCCGCCCGCCTGCTGGCCCTCCTGGAGCTGGCTCTCGCGCATGGCGACGTACTCCATCTCCGGCGTGATGATTCCGCGCCGCGCATAATGCATCTGCGTAACGCAACCGCCCGGCCGCGCTCGTAAAGGTGGGCGGATGTGAACAAAGCGCAGCTCTGCGGCGGCTGGATCAGACTGGCGCTCCCTCCCGTAACCCGAGCTCGGGCCTTGGAGTCGCGTGCAGTCGTCGCGCTCCTCGATCCAGGGCGCGCGCACTGCCGGCAGACCACGGCGTAGATCCACCTGGTGCTCGGGGTCGGTGTACGGCCCGGAGGTATCATAGAGGTAAAATGGCTGATTGCGTTCAGCGCCGGAGGTGGACGGTGTATCCGCCAATGTGACCTCGCGCATGGGCACCCGCAGGTCTTGGCGTGAGCCCTCGGCGTAAATCTTACGCGAGCCTGGGAACGGACGTAGCACGGGCTCCTCAAGTCGCCCAGTATGGCTGTCCGGGAGCTCGTGGGATGTTGCGCTCATCGTGTTGCCTCCTTCAGTGAACCGCAAAACGACGAAGCGGGGCGGCTGCGCCCGGATGTATGGGCCCGGGAAGCTTCCCTCCGCCGGTGCTAACCGGGTCAGGTTCCAAGGGACTCTCTCAGCCCCCGGCTTTACCGGGAGCACCCCCGCTTCATCGACCAAACGCCGTCAGTTTGAACTGCATTTATAGGCATGGCTAGTCCCAGCCTCCTGGAGGTTGGGAGCAAGGCCCGGTATTGACCGGGGCGCGACGCCAGCGACAAGTTGCGGCGGTTATACCGTTCACATTTGCTACCTGCTATTCTTGAATGAAGCCGAACAAATCAGTCCTGGCGACGACACCAAAATCATTGACAAAGAAGCACC
>JAKDMK010000164.1 GCA_030452365.1 Nitrococcus sp. | reverse complement strand
ACAACCAAACTTCTCTCCTCGCGCCTTGCCTGACCGGCTGTTGGGCAGCAACGCGGCGCCGTGGGTGGATGTCAACAGGCCTTAGTGTCGACGCTTTGCTTTCTTGCCTTTGGGCGGGAAATGGGTCGGCCGTTCGCTTACGGCCAGCGCAGTATCGGCGCGCGTGCAATCGCTACGTCGAGTTTTTGATCCTGGGCGTGGGTACCGGCGTGGATACGCTGGAGGTTACCAGCGAGCCGGAAGACAACGTGCGGTAGGATCGCGGCAAAGCATCAGTCTCATGGCGGCGCGTGGATGAGGTATCCCGCGCCGTTTGCATTCGCCCTTGTTACCCAATCCATTACCAGAACCTGATAGCATCGTCCCTCCCCACTCCCGATCCCGGCCCGGAGGGCCACGCCGTCCGCCTATGAGCAGCGATCATATCCGCATCCGCGGCGCGCGCCAAAACAATCTGCGCAATCTCGATCTCGACCTCCCCTTGGGCGAACTGGTGGTGATTACCGGTGTAAGCGGATCGGGCAAATCATCGCTTGCCTTTGACACCGTCTACGCCGAGGGCCAGCGGCGCTATGTCGAGACCTTCTCGCCATATGCCCGCCAATTCTTGGATCGAATGGACAAGCCCGCTGCTGAGCGTATAGATGGCATCCCTCCCGCCATCGCCATCGATCAGACCAATCCGGTGCGCACCTCACGCTCCACCGTGGGCACCATGACGGAGCTGAACGATCATCTGAAGCTGCTGCACGCGCGCGCGGCGGCACTGTACTGCCAGCGCTGCGGCGAGCGCGTGGCGCGCGATAGCGCCGATGGGATTTTCGAGCGGCTGATAGCCCGCGGCAATAGCCGGCGGGTAGTGATTTCCTTTGCGGTCGAAATACCCGCGAGCTTCACAGCGGAGGAGATCCGCAATCTCCTGAGCCGGCAGGGCTACACCCGGCTACACTCGGCGAGCGACCAGCGCCTTGAGGTGATTCAGGACCGCCTGCGGCTCGAGCCCGAGCGCCGCGATCGGATCATCGAGGCCCTGGAGGCCGCGCTCAAGCATGGCCGCGGCCGGGTCAGCGTCTATGCGCTCGATGACAGCCGCCAGGTGCAAGACCCCTGGCGGTTCTCGACCGATCTGCACTGCGCCGACTGTGACCTCCACTACGCCGAAGCGCAGCCGAACCTATTTTCCTTTAATTCGCCCATCGGCGCCTGTGCGACCTGCCGCGGCTTCGGCCGCAGGATGGGGATCGATTATGCCCTGGTGATCCCGGATGCCGACCGCAGCCTGGCCGAGGGAGTTATCCGGCCATGGCGATCCGGGCAGTCCGCCGAATGCCAGCGTGATCTGATGCGCTTCGCGCGCGAGCGCGGCGTACCCACTGACATCCCTTGGCGCGATCTACCGGAGAGTGACCGGTGCTGGATCCTCGACGGCGAAGGGGACGCCGCGGAGGAATGTTGGTACGGCGTGCGGGGCTACTTCGATTGGTTGGAGTCGAAGAGCTACAAGATGCACGTGCGGGTGCTGCTCTCGAAGTATCGCAGCTATGATCTCTGCCCGGCCTGCGCCGGAGCGCGGCTAAAACTACAGCCTCTGCTCTGGCGTCTGGGCAACCGCGAAGATGCCGATGCAGTGTTGGACCCAGCGAACCGGTTCTGCCCCGTGGGCGCCAGTTTCGCGCCGGAGCGCCTGGGCAAGCTACCTGGACTCAACATCCACGACCTCATGCGGCTGCCGATCGAGCGCGCCGCGCGTTTCTTTGGACGCATTCAGCTACCGCCGCCCCTGGACGAGGGCGCGCAGTTGTTGCTCGAGGGCATCCGCGCGCGGCTGCATTATCTCAGCGAGGTTGGGCTCGGCTATCTCACCCTCGATCGCCAATCGCGCACGCTCTCAGGCGGTGAGGTACAGCGGATCAATCTGACCACGGCGCTTGGCACCTCGCTCGTGAACACGTTATTTGTGCTGGACGAGCCCAGCATCGGTCTGCACCCACGGGACATGCAGCGCATCATCGAGGTGATGCGGCGGCTGCGGGATGCGGGCAACTCGCTGCTGGTGGTCGAGCACGACCCTCAGGTCATGTTCGCGGCCGATCGCATCCTGGATTTGGGACCCGGTCCCGGCGAGAGTGGCGGCGAGATCGTTTTCTTCGGTCCACCGGCGCAACTGTCGCAGGCTAATGGCTCGCTCACGGCGGATTACGTGAGCGGGCGTCGCACGATCGGGTCAACCGCGGTGGCACGCCCGCGTGGTCCACCCGAACTGTGGTTGGAGATTCACGGCGCCGCCGAGCACAACCTCAGAGGGGTCGATGTGCGCATACCCTTGCAGCGGCTTGTCGTGCTCACCGGGGTTTCCGGGTCCGGCAAGTCCACCCTCATGCAAGGCGTGCTCTACAACGGCCTGCGCAAACTGAAGGGCCGACCCGCGGATAGGCCAGGGCAATTCACCGCGCTGCACGGTCACGAGCCCATCGATGACGTGGAATTGGTGGATCAATCGCCTATCGGCAAGACCACCCGCTCCAACCCAGCCAGCTACATCGGTGTCTTCACCGCCATACGCAAAGCATTCGCCGCTGAACCCTTGGCCAAGGAACGCGGCTACTCGCCGGGTACCTTCAGCTTCAATAACGGCAACGGACGTTGCCCCACCTGTGGCGGTAACGGTTTCGAGCACGTGGAGATGCAATTCCTAAGCGATGTCTATCTACGCTGCCCGGATTGCGACGGCCGCCGTTACCGCGCCGAGGTGTTGGAGGTGAAGCTCACGCCCTCTGCCGGCTGCCTGGCGGCTGCAAAATCCGTGGCCGACGTGCTCGCCATGACCGTAACCGAGGCCACCGTCTTCTTCGCCGGCTACCCGGATATCATCGCTGCCTTGGCGCCTCTGGAGGCGATCGGCCTGGGGTACCTGCAGCTTGGACAGCCGGTGCCCACACTCTCCGGTGGTGAGGCGCAGCGCCTGAAGCTCGCCGGCCATCTCGCGCGCGCCGCTCGGCGCGAGAGTCAAGGCAAGCGGCTGCTGTTCCTGTTCGACGAGCCCACGACCGGTCTGCATTTCGCCGATATCGCCGTGCTACTGCGCGCCTTCGACCGCTTGCTGCAGGCCGGGCACTCCCTGCTCGTGATCGAGCACAACCTCGATGTCATAGCCGCGGCGGATTGGATCATCGATCTTGGCCCCGAAGGCGGCGCTCGCGGCGGCGAGATCGTCTGCACGGGTACCCCGGCCCAGGTTATGGCGGTCGAGGCGAGCCATACCGGGCGGGCGTTGGCCGCCAATGCAAGCGCGCTCGAGACAAATTCACTTGCGACCTGCAGCGCGATTAGCAGCAACGTTGCGCGGGCGCCGGCCGATCACGGCGCTGGGAGCATAGTTGTTCATCATGCTCGCGAGCACAATCTCAAGAACATCGACGTGCATGTGCCACGCGAGCGATTCACGGTGATCACCGGGATTTCCGGCTCCGGCAAAAGCACTCTGGCCTTCGACATTCTGTTCAACGAGGGCCAGCGGCGCTACCTCGAATCACTCAACGCGTATGCTCGGCAGTTCGTCCAGCCCGCCGCGCGACCGGACGTGGATGCCATCTTTGGTATTCCACCCACGGTTGCGATCGAGCAGCGCACCAGTCGTGGTGGACGCAAGAGCACCGTCGCCACCCAAACCGAGCTCTATCATTTCCTGCGTCTACTCTTCGTCAAACTCGGAGTACAGCACTGCCCGGACTGCGATAGGCCCATCGAGGCGCAGACCGTGAGCGCCATCGTCGCCCGGCTGCTGCGCGAGCACCGCGGCCGGCGGGCGGGCCTGCTCGCACCACTCGTAGTTGCCCGCAAGGGCTATTACACGGATCTTGCGAAGTGGGCCGCGGGCAAGGGTTTCACGCACCTGCGCGTCGATCGCACGCTGCTGGCCACGGCCGACTGGCCGCGCCTGGAGCGCTACCGTGAGCACGATATCGACTTGCCGGTCGCCGAGCTGACCCTAGCGCCCGAGAATGAGACCGAGCTACGCGAGCAGCTGCAGCGGGCGCTCGATTACGGCAAGGGCCATGTCAAGGTCGACCTCGGCGATTCGGGCGAGGCGCTGTTTTCCGTCCGGCGCGCTTGTCCAAGCTGTGGCCGCAGCTTTCAGGAACCCGATCCACGGCAACTCTCGTTCAATTCCAAGCACGGCTGGTGCCCGAGCTGCTATGGAGCCGGTGTCGTGTTGCCCGGATTCGACGCTCTGCAAAGCGGCGAAGAGTCCGAGTGGGCAGTAGCTGAGGCCGATTCCGAGCCGCAAACCTGCCCGGACT
This sequence comes from Nitrococcus sp., assembly GCA_030452365.1. GTDB lineage: Bacteria > Pseudomonadota > Gammaproteobacteria > Nitrococcales > Nitrococcaceae > Nitrococcus. The sequence continues at coordinate 1,741 of JAKDMK010000164.1, read as the reverse complement.
GCCAGGGACGGCGCTTGCGCCCGGAAGCGCTCGCTATCCGGTTCCGGGGCCAAAACATCGCCGATTACACCAGTTTATCGGTCGACGTTGCCACTGGCGCTTTCGCCGACCTTGAGTTGGACGCGCGTGAGGCCGCGATTGCTCGTGATCTGCTGTCCGAGCTGCGCCATCGGCTTACTTTCCTGCGCGACGTGGGCCTTGGCTACCTGACCCTGGACCGCGCCGCCCCCACCCTCTCCGGCGGCGAAGCGCAACGCATCCGCCTCGCCGCTCAGCTCGGCTCCAACCTCCGCGGCGTCTGCTATATCCTGGACGAGCCTACGATCGGCCTGCATCCGCGGGATAATCGCAGACTGCTCGACAGCCTCCAGAAGCTGGGGGAAAAAGGTAACACCGTGGTGGTCGTCGAGCACGACGAGGAAACCATCCGTCGCGCCGAGCACGTGATCGATCTGGGGCCGGGAGCGGGTGTCCATGGCGGCTACGTGGTGGCCACCGGAACGCCGGCCGATCTGGAGCAGAATCCACGTTCGCTCACCGGGCGTTTGCTCGCCGAGCCGCTGCGTCATCCGCTGCTCGCGGGCGATCATCAAAAGCCGCGCCCGCACCAGATCATTCATCTACTCGGCGCCCATCAGCACAACCTGCGCCAGGTCGACGTGCGTCTGCCGCTGGGGCGGTTGGTGGGCGTCAGCGGCGTCTCCGGCTCGGGCAAGAGCACCCTGATACGCGATGTCCTGCACGGCAATCTGCAACGGCTTCTGACCGCCAAGCGCGGCCGGTCACGGGCGCATTTGCGCGGCTGCAAGGACATCGTCGGCTGGGAGCCTGTGGACCGGGTGCTGGAGGTCGACCAAAGCCCTATCGGCAAAACGCCGCGCTCTTGCCCGGCCACCTATGTCGGCTTCTGGGACGACGTTCGCCGCCTATTCGCCCAAACCGAGGAGGCGCGAATCCGCGGCTATGGCCCGGGGCGCTTTTCTTTCAATACCAAGGACGGTCGCTGCCCGGCGTGCGACGGCCAGGGCGTGAAGCGGATTGCCATGAGCTTCCTGCCGGACGTCACCCTGCGCTGCGAGGTCTGTAACGGGTTGCGCTTTACGCCGGAGACTTTAGCTGTCGAATACGCCGGCAAATCCATCGGCGATGTGCTACAGATGAGCGTCGATGAGGCGCTTCAGTTTTTCGCCGTTCACGCCAAGGTGCAGCATGCGCTGCGCTTGCTCCAGGACACAGGCCTCGGCTATCTGACATTGGGTCAGCAGAGCCCCACACTCTCGGGTGGGGAGGCGCAGCGCCTCAAGCTTGTCACCGAGCTTACCAAGGCCCGAACCAGCGACAGGCAGCGGCGCCCGCCGCATACGCTTTACCTCCTGGATGAGCCAACGGTGGGACTGCATATGGCCGATGTAGAGAGGCTTATCCGAGTGCTGCACCGGCTTGTGGCAGCCGGCAATACGGTAGTTGTTATCGAGCACAACCTAGATGTGCTCGCCGAGACCGATTGGCTGATCGACTTAGGCCCGGAGGGCGGCGAAGACGGCGGGCGCATCGTGGCAGAAGGCACACCCGAGGTAGTCGCGCAGGTGCGTGAAGGCTCATACACCGCGCGCATCCTCGAGGGATTCTTGGCTGAACGGGGATCCATCCTCGATCGATCCTCGACTCCATGTACTTTTGCATCCCGATCGGCAGCGGAATTGTAACGCTAACGAAGCACCGGCGCCGTCTTTCGCATGCG
>JAKDMK010000595.1 GCA_030452365.1 Nitrococcus sp. | reverse complement strand
CTGGGCCCCCGTCGCCCCCACCTCTGCTCAAAGCCAGCGGCGCACACGCTGGCGGTAGGCGTCGAACTCGGCCGGAAACTTGCCCGCCAGCGCTCTTTCCTCCGGGCCGATCTGGAACCGGTTGATATAGCCAACGAACAAGGGTAGGGACATCAGCGCGGCGATGTTTGCGAGCAGCGCTGCCCAGCCGAGTAGGATAACCAGAAGGCCGAGGTACATGGGATTGCGCGTTCTGCGGTAGATGCCGCTGGTCACCAGGCAAGCCGACGTATCCGGCTTTGTGGGGTGGATGGTCGTGCCGGCCTTGCGGAATGACAGGACGGCAACGGCGCCTGTCGCCAAACCTACAACGACGAGCAGCCCGGCGACGACCCGGTTGCCCGCAAAGCCGATCATAGGGGCAGGGACAGCAGCCGAGAGCAGCCACATCAGCAGCGCCGTCACCAGCATGATGACGGGTGGCGGAATCCTAAGCTCGAGAGAACGCATGCCGGCTCCTTGCTGAAAATCACCTGCATGAATCCAGCATAGAGCAAGTGGGGGTAAAACGCGTGGAAATGGCGTGTTGCCGCGACGATGGCGCCGGGACGCGGCGCTCCCGCCGATGCAGGCTGCCCTGCGCATGCGCCGATCAGCCGCTCAATCGATATACCCCGCCTTCGCGACGCTTCGGCATCATGGCTATTTAATCATCCAGATCGTTGCGGACCTCGATATTGCCATCCACGACTCGCACGGGGAAAACGTGCACCGCCTCATAGGCCGGCGCGCAGAGCGCCTCACCCGATTTGATCGAAAAGCGCGCGCCGTGCATGCAGCACTCCACCTCGTCACCCTCCACGGCTCCGGCGGAGAGCTCATAGTCCTCGTGCGTACAGCGGTCATAAAGCGCATGATAGCCATCTTCCAAGTGGAAGACGGCAACCGCATCATTATCCACCCAAACTGCTTTGCACTCGCCCAAAGGGATCTCGCCCTCTTGCGCCACGGCAACCCAATTGCTCACAGCCCGCCTCCGCTCCATCTCTGCACGTTCCAATACATGCCAGTACACACCACCGCCGCGCCTTGATCTCCATCAAGTGGCCAAAAACACCGCCACCGTGCACGCAACGAATTCCGGCTTGACCTTCGTTAAGGCAATGTCCGCTTGCCGCGCCTAAGCTGAGCGTAGCTTTGGGCCGAAATTGGAGGGGCGTCGAACCCGGCCGCCAGCCTGATGGCATTTTGAACGCAGTGACTCTGCAAACGCCTGCAATGGATTCGAGAAACAGCCTACACCTCGTCACCCGCGCGCCGTTCCACCTCGAGGCGACCGTGCGCGTGCTGCAGCGCCGGCCGACCAATCGGATCGACTTATGGCAGCACGGCCGCTACCTGCGGGTGCTGGGCCCGCCGGAAGATCTTGTGCTGGTTGAGGTAGAGAACCGGGGTACAATCAATGCGCCCGATCTACACTATACCCTGCGCCAGGGCAGCCCGGCGTCCGCGACCGTCGCGCGGTTGTCGCAAACGCTGCGCAAAGTGCTCGGCCTCGATATCGATCCGCGACCGCTACAGCAGTTCACGCAGGTTGATCAAACGCTTCGGCCTACGGCGCTCGCGCTGCGCGGCATGCGCCGGGCCAGGGAGAAGGTGAGCGGTGAAATCGAGAATATGACCTACGACCAACTGCTCAAGTGGCTTCGTAGTCACCGTTACAATGATCCCGTTCTGCAACGACTGGCAGACAAGGCTGCGCAACAAGGCGAACTCCGGTTTAAGGCAGACAATTCGAAGCCATGAAGCCAACTGACTACTGAATGGGTGGAGAAGCATGCGGCGCAATATGCTTCGCTATTGCGCCC
>JAKDMK010000025.1 GCA_030452365.1 Nitrococcus sp. | reverse complement strand
CGCAGAATGACGGTACGGGAAAGAGCCCCTGCGCGGTAGGTGGGTGAGTAGATACGATTCGGATTAATCCAAGTGCTGGGATCCCGCCATCTTGCGCGGTGGTTGCGGGTCGTTGGCTCCTTCGGTCTGGTTGCTGGACGAATCAGCGGCTTCCCGCGCACGAGGGGGATTTATGCGCGGCTCGCCTGGAGTGGTCTGCGTGAACTTAAGCGCTATGCCGTCGATTATTTCGGCAAGCTGCTCCACCAGGCTCGGCTCATAGCGGCCGTTCTCGGAGTTTCTAAGGCGCGTGAACACCCGCTCGAGCTGCTTGCGTCGGGCATCGGTGATCGAGCGAGCGCTCGCCTCTTCTGCCGTAGTATCGAGGCGAAGAACGTCACGTTGGGCATGAGTCCGATGCATGACCGCCGCATGGTGGTAAAGCGCCCGCCCCAGGACGACATAGGGGAAATTGAGGTTGCGCGCCGGCCCCACGCGCAGCTCCCGGCCACCGAGCGGGAGCCCCATAATCTTCACCTCGCCGATACGCTTGTACGAGAACCAGGCGGAAGTGCCGCCGACGACCGAGCCGATTGCCGCGCCAAGTAGCAGTGAGGCGCCCCCCACGGCGAGATCGAAGCCAGAGCCCAGCGCCGCGCCGCTCAGAGCCCCGGTGGCGATCAGTTGATTTTTTTTCAATCCCCACAAGTTCCAGCTCTCAAGCGAAAAGAGATCTTGCTCGATTACCTCGATCTCGGCTTCCTGCCGCTGCAGATCCTCATAGTCATAGATCCTTTCGATCTGACGGCGAGCTTCTTGCTCGCGGCGGCGCAGCTTTGTTCTGTATCTCTTGGCAAGATCCGCTTCCTTGCCCGCGGGATCTTCATCGGAGGCTATGCGCTTGGTCACGGTCAAGGTGATCATCTCGGCCAGCATTTCGGCGATGGCGAACGCACCGCGCTCTTGGCGCGCGCGGCGATCCTCTTCGAGCGTTGCCACGGCGCGGGCGAGTGGCGCTTGCCATTCCTCGCGCAACTGACCGAATGCCTTGAGCAGCTCCAAGCGCTTTTGAAACTCGGCGGCGACCGCATTGAACACGCGCACAATCTTGAAATACTGCTCCAGTGCCGCGGTCCATTCATCGATGTAGCTGTCTTGGCGGATCAGGTTAATGAGCGCGATGCTCGGTTGACCGGTCCAACGCAAGATCTCCATTTCCGCCTCATACTCTTCCCCGTAGGGACGCGACCCATCGATGACGTATAGAATGCCGGCGCCCTCGATCAAGGGCTTGAGCAGCTCACATTCATCAGGGAATTTGCCGGATTTCTGGTGAGTTTCCACGAATTGTCGAACCACCGTGACGCGCTCGGCCGCGGTCGAGGCGCGCGCCTTCATCCAGGCCAGTGCCTGTCGCGCGCGCTGAAACCCCGGAGTATCGACGAGAATATACTGCACCTCACCGTCGACCTTCATCGGGAAGTAGCGGGACTTGACCGTGGTGCCGGGTATTGGGGAGATCTGCACCGAATTGTCTTGGGCCAAGGTGGCAACGATGCTGGATTTGCCCTTATTGGGATGGCCAACGACAGCAAAAGCAGGGGCAGACATCAGGCGGTCTCCGCAGTCAGTGGAAGGAAGTCCATACGGGAATCCCCGCGACTTTGCAGTCGCTTCTGCCAGACGTCCAGATCGTCCGGGTCAGCAGAAACAAACCTGCACTCATGATCGAGCATTATGGGGGCCACTGTTATCAACCGCTCAGATCCCAGAGCCGCGCGCAGGGAATCCAAAAAATCCATGAAATCCAACATCGGCGGCTCCCATGACTTCACCGCCACAAGGATAGCGGACTTACCTGTTGCCATTGACACCTCATTGATCGTGCGGTCATCCTCATCAGGCGGACCCATGCGCCCGGCATGCAGCATGCGCTCGATCATCACGCCGCTGATTCGGCTAAACACGCTATTGAATTGGTCCTCATCGACATTGATTCCGGCCCAATTGATGAGATAGGCATTCGGTCGGTCTGCGTCCACCCCGTGTATGGGTAGAGGCGTACCGTGCAGGGCTTTCATGCGCACTTCCGGTTCCACGGCGCCGGTTTCGACAATCGCATGATTCATGCGATCGAGTATTTGCAGAGCACCGGGCGCATGCACAAGCGCTTTCTTTAAGGCGCTACCGAGCCGCCACTGCGACAACGCAAAAACCCCTAACCTCGGCAGTAGGCCGTAGAAGGCAATCGCCATGAGTAAGAACTGCCACCATTGACCAAGCGCGACGACATTGATCGAATCGCCGGGTGCATTGGGTAGCATGCCCTTGTGAAAGCGGAAATAGCGGGTGGCGTCGATGATCTCTAAGGAGGGGACGGCGCCTGGCAGCCAGTCCCGCCAGGGCCAGGCGAGCTGAGTTATAAACGCATAAAAGCCCTGGGAATCCACCTTCAAGGTGGTACTCCAGCTGAAGGCCAAGTCGGAAACCACAACCAGATAGAAACAGCAAGCCAAGGCCCCGACATTGAAAGCGATTGCGACAATTTGCGAGCAGCGCAGTATCAGCCATTTCTGCACGTGGCCATAGGCAGTGTGGCTTGCTTTGTGCCTGCCCAATGCCGCTTCCAGAGAAAGGCGGTGCTGCGCGGGCAAGTAGCGCGCGACCAGGGTCACCAACCGCCCTGGACTCAGCAGTCCGATGAAATCCTGTAGCGGCCGCGCTCCAGGCAAGCGCTGCACCAGATTTCTTGGTAGGGCGATGATGGCGGTCAATAGCAACAAAATGAGCTGCACTCCGACAAATGCCGCCAAGACATTCACGACATTGACCGGGCTGGTGCCATCGTATGAGAAAATGCCCAGTGAAGCGCTCCAGCCGGCCAACAGCCCTAGCGCAAACAGCAACCAAACGATGCGGCGCAGCGTCTTGACAGCGGTATCGCCTGCGCGTGCGGGTCTATCTTGATTAATCTCGCGCAGCCACGCCCGAAGCTGGCGCCACGGTTTGCCGGCAAGGTGCGCGAGCTTGCGCCCGATAGCGCGATCACGCCGGCGCAACTCGGAAAGATTCGTTCCCGCATCCAGGTCCACTTGTGTGCCGAGATCTACTAGATCGGCTAGGATCGGGCGATCTGGGGCATTCATTGAGCTCATGGTGATTCTCTTTAGCTCAGGGCAGCGTGGCGACCGGGGGAAATATTAACAGGCCGCCTTGTACACTTGACTCTTTACTCGGAGGTTTGCCATGGAGTACCGCCGTCTTGGCCACTCCGGTCTTAAGGTGTCGCGTATCTGCCTGGGGACGATGTCCTATGGATCGCCCGCCTGGCGCGAGTGGGTTCTCGATGAGGAGCGCAGCCGCCCCTTCATCCGCCGTGCCCTGGAGCTCGGCATCAATTTTTTCGACACCGCCGATATGTACTCCGATGGCGCCTCGGAGGAGGTATTGGGACATGCTCTGCGCGACTTCGCAAGCCGCGAGGAGGTTGTCATCGCCACCAAGGTCTTTATGCCCACAGGGGAAGGTCCTAATCAGCGCGGGCTCTCGCGCAAGCACATCATGCACGCCATCGATGCCTCGCTCTCCCGTCTGGGGACGGACTATGTGGATCTCTATCAGATTCATCGCTGGGACGACGACACCCCCATCGAAGAGACTATGGCAGCACTGCACCATGTCGTGAAGTCCGGCAAGGCCCGTTATATCGGCGCCTCAAGCATGTTCGCCTGGCAATTCGCCAAGGCGCAGCATATCGCCGAGCGTCATGGCTGGACGCGCTTTGTCAGCATGCAGCCCATGTACAACCTGATCTATCGTGAGGAGGAGCGGGAGATGCTGCCGCAGTGCGCGGATCAGGGAGTCGGCGTGATCCCCTGGAGCCCGCTTGCCCGTGGAGTGCTCGCAGGCACCCGCCATCCGGGCAGTGAAGGCAGCACCGTGCGCGCGCGCACGGATGCGCAAATCAAGCTCTGGAGTCTGGGCCAACAGATGGATTTCCCGGTCATGGGCGCCGTACAAACCGTGGCCGCCGAACGCCGCAGCACTGCGGCGCAGATTGCGCTCGCTTGGCTATTCTCGAAGCCGGTCGTGACGGCGCCTATCATCGGCGCGAGCAAGCTCCAGCATCTGGAGCAGGCGGTGGCGGCTCTCGATATCACCCTGGATGAGGCCGATATCGAACGCCTGGAAGACTTCTATATGCCCCACAAGGTGGTGGGTTGCCGTTAATCAGGGTAACGCGCGGCGGGACAAGTCGCTGAGCAGCAAGAGACATCCAGCGTAGGGCGGGTTAACCCAAGGCGTAACCCGCCATCCCTGCGCGATAAAAATGGCGGATGACGCTTTATGCCCCCGATACATCACCGGCCACGAATTCGAGAATGCGTGTTTACAAGACCTGAAGGTAGACGCCTCCCCTCCCACTAGAAGAAGACATTATGCAGCTGCCGCTTGTCGGGGAGCCGATAGACGTCGAACTCGCTGTCCACCGTGGCGACTTCAGTGCATTTTAGCCGACGGCACACGGCAACGATCGAAGCATCGGCGAAGTCCGCGGGCAAATCGCCGTACCTGTCCATGAAGTCCCGGATAAACAAGAGATTTTGATCAAGGGAATTGTCAATGCTCACTGCCCGTGACAACCAGTCCAGGCAATCGCCCGTCATCCGCAGCTCGGGCAATACATACATGGCTTCGGTAACGACAGGAGCGGTCGTGATGAGTTCAACAGCACCCAGCTCTCTGATCCAGTCTAAGGCGCGAGGATGATAGCTATCATCTCGATCGAACAGGGCCACGATGGGGCCGGTGTCGAGGATCACACGCCGCATTCAGGATTCTTCACTCTCGCGCCGAGCGCGCAGCGCCCGGCGCATGCGCTCCCCACCGCGCACGCTTAGCGTGCCGCAGCCGCTGCCGTATCGTCCGAACATTTCCTTGCCTAACTCGTATGGTGTTTGCATCCGGTGGCCCGCTTCGCGCTCGATCTTCTCGCGCACCGCCTGCCGGATGTAATCCGAGACCTTTATCCGTGACCGGGCCGCCGCACGCTGCGTGGCATGGGCAAGCTCGTCCTCTGCGCGAAAACCCAAATGTTTGGACATACCACCACCGTTAAACAAGTTGTTTAACGCTACCCCTCCATTCGACGATGCGCAAGGCGGTCGGCTAAGGAGGGTGATAGGGTCAGACCTCATGCCTACCCCGTTTACTCCATAACACAACACGGCCTGAAGACCAGAGTTCAAGCGTACCAACGGCTTTGGCAGGATGCTCAGCATGGGGCGCGATGCGGATTAAGAAGGCATTTAGGTGTCACCGCCCGCCGCGCCACCGAGCTTTGCCCTGGATACTATGTACAATCGCCTGCGGAAAGCGCGGAGGAATCTTTCTCAGCTACCGGCCGGTGATGCAAGTGGGTGGATATCTCGGCGGTGAGTCGAACGGTGAGTGGTTGGAAATGGACAGGCCGAATATATGATCACAAGACCTGCTTCAACTTTGCCGGCATGTGGAGACAAGTGGAGCCCGTGTAGTTACCCAAGAGGTTACTCGCGACCCTCGTGCGAGAAGAATGGCGGATTACGCTTCGCTAATCCGCCATTCTTCTCTACGGGCTACGGGCTGGCCGTTTTTCCCGATCATGGTTTCGTTCGTCACCGGGACACGCCGTTCGCGCTCGCCGTGTAGACCTCGTGCCGGGCGTGGTCGATTCGAGTCAGCAATTGTTCCGGATTTTCCAGACCGACGAACAGCTCCACATAATGCGCCTGCATCCAGCGGCCGAACTCGGTCGCGTTGGGCTCGTGTAGCAGGTAGGCGAGCGTGCTGATTTCCTCGCCGTGGCCGCGCGCCGCATCGGCGCGGATGGCGTCTATGTCGCTTTTGACGAACTGCGCCGCGCGCGCATGAGCATCATCCGAATCAAACGAATGGCTGGTCGAACTGGTGGCGTCGGTGGTGGCATGGACGCTTTCCGCAATGGCGTCCGTGGTGGAGGTTACCAGGCTGCAACCGCTCAGCGAACCGGCGACGGCGAGCGCGATGGCCACTGTTTGCGTCAGGTCGATATAGGCTTTTTGCATCGGGGATCCACTCCGAGCCGCTAGCGATTTGTTGATCTATATCTCATTCTCGCGAACAACACAAGCGACGCGGGATGTGACAGCCGAGAAGTCCCGGAGCTACCCACCGAGATAGGTATTAGGCGCCGGCATCAAACGAGAGCGGATAACGCTGCGGATCCCGCATAGTGTTGATTCCCAGATCCACATCCAGATCGGGCCAATGGTAGTGTCCGGGCGACTGCTCTTCGACATTGAGGACTGCTTCTACCGATCCCTTCTTGAACCAGGGGAAAATCTCGTATGGCAGAAAGATCTCCTCGGCTTCGGCCAAGACCCAGATGCCATGCGGCGAAATGTCAGTCACCTCGATGGCTGAAGTGCTTCTTCCATGCGGATGTGAACTCATCTTGATGCGCCTCAACAATAGTTTGAATCCGGCGAAGCTGTTCCTGCGAGTAACGGTAATTCTTAGCCAATCGGATATCGGGCTCAAGCCAGAATTTGGCCTCTCCATCGCAAGACCGGACATGGACGTGTATTCGCTGCTCCTCCAGGGAGAAGAAGAAGAATCGATAGCCTTGTTCTCGGAAGACGGTGGGACTCATGATTGGCGCCTAACGGGGCTGGGAGGAGCGGCCCCATGCGCCGGCAGGGCTTCGACTACAAGTGCACCGTGCTGAGCGCGGATCAGGCGCCGTGACACAGCCCGCGCAGACTCTACCGCTGCGCTGGTCCAGATACGCAGCATGCCGCGGCCGCTGCTCGGTCGAAGCAAGGCCAGCTCGGCGAGCCGCGCTCGAAGCTGGCGCGCGACGGCGGGCCCGGTGTCGATGATGGCCACATCGGAGCCGGCCGCGCGCTCGATCAATGGCCGCAGGTGAGGATAGTGTGTACAGCCCAGAACGATGGTGTCGCTGCCCTGGTGCAGTAGATAATTCACATGCGCTTCGACCCGCCGTATGGCCTCGGCCCCATCGATCTCGCCGCGCTCGACCAGCCGCACCAGATCCGGTGCGGGGCGGGTCACGACCCGCACATCGCCGGCAAAGCGCGCCAGCAGCCCTGCAAAGCGCGCACTCGCCAGCGTGCCTTCCGTCGCGAGCACACCGACCACGTTGCAGCGGGTGGCCGCGGCAGCGAGCTTCACCGCCGGCTCCATGGCGATGACGGGCAGAGCGAACCGCGCGCGCAGCGTTTCGGCGGCGGCCGCGGTGGCGGTATTGCATGCCACGACCAGCGCCTTGGCTTCTTGTGCCTGAAGAAAGGAGGCCAGCGTCAGTGCGCGATCGCGGATGAATGCGCCCGGCCTCCCGCCGTAAGGTGCGTGCGCAGTATCGGCGACATAGAGCAGATTCTCCGCCGGCAGCAAACTCCGTATGGCCTGGACGACCGACAATCCGCCAAGGCCGGAGTCGAAGATGCCGATAGGGTCAAATGCAGTGGCCATCGGCTAGCTTCTCTCGGATCGCCCTCGATGAGAAACTGCCGCAGGCGTTGGTGCTCAGACGATCACCTCCCCTTCGTTGGCCTCAATTTTGCCGGTAATCAGATCGCGCAGGCCAGGATTCAGGTCGCGCAACGGCAGAATGGTGAACGCATTATTGCGGCGCGTGAACAGCAGCCAGACATCTTCAAGCTTAACCAGCGTGCTGAATTCTTGCCACGGCAGCTGGTCTTTGCCGGCGGTAGTGATCACCTCAATGCCGGTATCGTCGAAGCGGTACTGTGCCTCTTCACCTTGCTCGGCCCGGTACTGCCGAAACCAGCGGCGGAACATCATCGAGTGCAGCAGTATAGGTACTACGGCCCCAACTACCAGCAGCCCGGCCAGCACCCAGGTATACCAGCTGTAATTATGCAACAGGAGCAGCGCTATGACGGCATAACCGAAAATGAGCGCTACGGTGTAGCGCTTGCGCCCCATATAGCGGTTGAGGATCACTCGCAATACGCGCCGTAGCATGGGGTCTTCCATGCGGATCGTAACCTCGTAAGGCATTGGAGGCTCGCCACCGGATTGGCTCATAGGCAAAGGGGCGGATTGCTCGGGCATCGGGGAATTATCGTCGACAACACTTGACATGGCGAAATGGCTCGTCGTGAGGGTGAATAGAAAGATCCATTCTAATCATTAATGGGCCGGCATGTTGACATCCACCACGATGCGACGCCGTGGGTGGATGTCAACAGGCCCTATCGCTACACTCTGCCCTTGGCTGCGGTTCCAAACCAGCATGTCTCATCGCGACGGACCCGCGAACGCCTCCAACTTATCTTAGACATATGCAAGAGGACTGTTTCGCATGATCGAAGCAGAACAATTGTCGCTTAGCTACGGTGATGTCAAGGCGGTCTGCGATGTCTCCTTCCGCATAGAGCGCAGCGAGATCGTCGGTTTGCTGGGCCATAACGGCGCCGGCAAGACAACGATCATGAAGATGCTGACCGGCTACCTCGATCCCAGCGCCGGCCACATTATGATCGACGGCTTCGATATCACCACCCACCGCCATGAAATCCAGCGCCGCATCGGCTATCTGCCGGAGAATTGCCCGCTTTACCCGGATATGACCGTTATCGATTACCTGGAGTACCAAGCATCGCTGCAGGGCGTGCAGTCGGCCGAGCGTGCAGCGGCGATCCGTGAGGCCATCGGCGCAACCGGTCTCGATGCTCGGGCTATGCACCGCGTGGCGACGCTGTCGCGGGGTTACCGGCAACGGGTCGGGGTGGCGCGAGCGATCCTACACAAGCCGCGCATCATCATACTTGACGAGCCTACCAATGGGCTCGACCCGAGCCAGATTCAACACATGCGTGCGCTGATTCACTCCCTCGCGCAGCATGCCACTGTGCTGCTCTCGACACACATTCTGCAGGAGGTCGAGGCGGTGTGCACTCGTGTGCTGATGCTTCGCCAGGGCCGCTTGGCGCTGGATGCCAAGCTCAGCGAGCTCGGTCAGGCACAAAGCCTCGTGCTCTCGGTGGGCGCGGCGCCCAAGCACGCCCGCCTCTTGCTCGGTAGTGTCTGCGGCGTTGAGCGTATCGAGGAGATTGGCGCCGAGCAAGACCGCTACTCCTATCGACTGGCGCTCGGGCCGAGCGATCCGGGGGAGTTCGCCTGCGCGATCGGACGCGCAATGCACGAAAACGGCATCGCGCTCTACCGGCTGCAGCCCGAGATCGCCGGGCTCGAGACCGTGTTCCGCGAAATCAACGACGCAGAGGAGGTTGTCCATGCCTGATGTACTGAGGGTCGCGCGTAAGGAAATGGCGGCCTTCTTCGGCTCACCGGTTGCCTACATCTTTCTCGCGGCCTTTCTGGCCGTGACTTTGTTTGTCTTTTTCTGGGTAGAGACCTTCTTCGCCCGCAATCTTGCCGACGTTCGGCCATTGTTCAAGTGGATGCCCATCTTGCTCATCTTCCTGGTGGCGGCCGTAACGATGCGGATGTGGAGCGAGGAGCGCCGCTGCGGAACGCTCGAGCTGCTGATGACCGTACCGGTATCTCCGCTGCGGCTGGTGCTTGGCAAGTTCCTTGCCTGCATCGGTTTGGTGGCGGTCGCCTTGCTGCTGACCTTGCCGCTCACCATCACGGTCGCCATCTTGGGACCCCTGGACTGGGGCCCGGTGATCGGCAGCTACTTGGCTACCTTGCTGCTCGCCGCGGCCTATACGGCCATCGGGCTTTATGTCTCCTGCCGCACCGACAACCAGATTGTAAGCCTGATCGGCAGCGTGCTGATCTGCACGCTGTTCTATGTCATCGGCTCCAATACCCTTACCGACCTGTTCGGGCAGCAGGTCTCGGGTATTTTGGCTCTCCTCGGCACGGGCTCACGCTTTGAATCGATCACCCGCGGCGTGCTCGACCTGCGCGATCTCTACTACTATGTAAGTCTCGCCGGCGTGTTCTTGACGCTCAACGTCTACGCCTTAGAGCGGCTGCGCTGGGCGGGTGCCGGCTCGGTCGGGCGCAGTCACCAGCAGTGGCGGGTCGCAGCAGTGCTGTTTGTCGCCAACTTCGTTGTCGCCAATTTCTGGCTGCAGCCAATCGGCTGGGCGCGAGCGGATATCACGGCGGGCCAGGTCTATTCCATTTCCCCAGCGACCCGGCTCTATCTCTCGCAGCTACAGGAGCCCTTGTTGATTCGCGGCTATTTCAGCGCCAAGACGCATCCGTTGCTGGCCCCTTTAGTTCCGCAGCTCAAAAACCTGTTGAAGGAGTACGCGGTGGTGGGCGGAGAGCGTGTTCGCGTCTCCTTCGTCGATCCCCAGCAGAATCCAGAGATCGAGCGCGAGGCGACCAAGAGCTACGGTATCCGACCCGTACCGTTTCGCATCGAGAGCAAGTACCAGGCCTCAGTGGTGAACTCCTATTTCCACATCCTGGTGAAGTACGGCGATCAGTATGGGACATTGAATTTCCGCGATCTGACCGAGATCAAGAGCGAATCGGATCGCGAGCTTCGAGTCGAGCTGCGCAATCCCGAATATCAGATTACGCGCACCATAAAGAAGGTGCTCTACGCCTATCAAGGCGGCGGCAATGTGTTCAGCCATATCACCGCGCCGGTCACTTTCCACGGCTTCCTATCGAGCGACCAGCGTCTGCCTGCCGATCTGGTGAAGCTGCGCCAAAATCTGGCTGTCATTCTCGACGAGCTTGCGGCGCAGGCGAACGGAAAGCTGAAGGTCAGGATTCAGGACCCGCAGGCCGATGGAGGTGAGCTTGCCCAACAGATCCAGCAGAAGTACGGTTTTCAGCCCATGGTCATGAGCTTGCTGGACCCAAACCAGTTCTACTTCTATATGCTGCTACGCAGAGGCGAGCAGAGCGTGCCGGTTCCGTTGCCGCAGAGCCTCGACAAGGCGGACCTCAAGCGCAACATCGAGGCGGCCTTGAAACGCTTCGCTACGGGTTTATTGAAGACTATCGCGCTTTACACCCCTTCGCCCGGACCCAGCCACTACGCTCAGGGAATAGCGCAGTTCCAGACCTTGGAAACGACTCTGGGGGAGAACGCCGCGCTACGCAAGACCGACCTGAGCTCGGGCCGCGTGCCCGCGGGAACCGATCTACTGCTGCTGGTTTCGCCCTGGGAGCTTGATGACAAGCAGCTCTTCGCCATCGATCAGTTCCTCATGCGCGGCGGCACGGTGGCGATCGCGGCCTCTCCATTCGACGTGAACCTCGGTGGCGCCGCCCTTACGGTCAGGAAACGCGCGACCGGACTGGAGGAGTGGCTTGCGGCCAAGGGCATTGAAATCGCCGAGGCCATGGTACTCGATCCGCAGAACATTGCGCTGCCAATACCGATCGAGCGCACGATGGGTAGTATACGGGTGCGGGAAATCCGCAGCCTCGCCTATCCTTTCCTGATCGATATCCGGCCGCACGACATGCTCGCCGACAGCCCGATTACCGCGGGCCTGGAGCGGGTGACCATGACTTGGGCCTCACCGCTGCAGATCGAGGCGCAGGCCAATAAGGACCGCAAGGTGAGCCGAGTGCTGCAAAGCTCACCCCAGGCATGGACCTCGGACGCGCAGACCATCGAGCCGGATTTCAGGCGTTACCCGCGCACGGGCTTCGCAACCGGCGAGGATCGAGGTCGCAAGGTATTGGCGGCCGTCGTGCAGGGACGATTCCAGTCGTACTTCAAGGACAAGCCATCGCCGCTTCTCGAGCGCAAGAGCACGGGCGAGGACACGAAGAAGGACGCAAAGGCGAGTGCCGCCGACGAGAATGCCCCGACAACGATCGCTGCGGTAATCGAGCGTTCACCGACCTCCGCCCGTCTCATCCTGTTCGGCTCCAACAGCTTTCTCTCCGATACCGCGCTGGATTTGATCGCCAATGCCACCCGCACGCAGTACATGAGTTCGGTACAGCTCGTGCAGAACGCCATTGATTGGTCGCTGGAGGGCCCGGGCTTGCTCGCGATCCGCGGGCGCAGCCACTACTCGCGCTTGCTCGACCCCCTGTCGCAGGGTGCGCAACGTTTTTGGGAATACCTCAATTATGCAGCGGCGCTTGGCGCCTTGGCGATCGTCTTCGGCGTGCAGCGCCTCGCGCGGCGGCGCCGGGAGCGTTACTACCTGGGTGTCCTGCACCAAGGAAGGAGCTGAAGCATGAAGCGGATGAATACTATTCTGGCTGCCGTACTTGCGGCGCAGTTGTTGCTAGCCGGCGCGCTGCTCTGGAACGGCCAGCGCTACGCCGTCGCCGAACCGGGTCAGCCTCTGCTGGTGTTCGAGCCCGAAAAGGTCGACCGCATCGTAATCGACACCCCGAAGGAGGGCTCGATCACGCTGCGAAAGGACGTAGAGGGCTGGCACCTGCCCTCGCGGGATGGCTTTCCGGCAGCCGAGACCAAAGTAGATGGCTTTCTCGCTGCGCTGCGTGATCTGAATCCCCGCCTCCCGGTGGCGATTACTGAGAACGCCATGCAGCGTTTCCAGGTGGGGGCGGAGCATTTCGAGCGCCGCATCACCTTGAAACACGGTGATGACACACGGGCTACGCTGTATCTTGGCGAGTCGGCGGGGCCGAGCCGGGTTTATGCTCGATCCGAAAACAACGAGGCGATCTATGAAATCCCTTTTGGCCTCTGGCAGGCGAGCACCGAGCCGACTCATTGGATGGCTCGCAATCTCCTGCACCAGCCGCCTGAAGCCATCGTGCGTATCGATCTGCCTTCGTTGACGTTGCAGCGTACGGATGACAAATGGCGGCTGGTCGGGCTGAGTGAGGGTGCCGGCACGAATGCGGACGAGGCCGCGCGCATCGTCGAGCGGCTCGCCAACCTCACTTTCGAGGACGTGCAGGGCAAGGTGGAGGAATCCGCCAGTACACCAACACCAGAGCTGAGCTACACCCTGACGCTCAAGAACGGGGAAAGCGTGAAATATCGCTTCAGCAAGGCGGATCAAGGCGATGCGTACCTCCTGACGACTTCCGCCAATGGCTATGTGTTCAAGGTGAGCAAGGAGACGGTGGCTGAAATCCATGACTTCAAACGCGACGCGCTAGTTCGGAAATCCAGCGACGAGGAGGGGGATAAGTCGGCAAAGGCGAGCAGCGCTAAAGATGGCAGCGCCGATAAGGCCAAGAGCCATTCCTGATGTGAAGACGGCTGGTAATTACTCACCCCCTTCTGCACAGGATGACTTTTCCGTACTGTCATTCTGCGCGG
>JAKDMK010000163.1 GCA_030452365.1 Nitrococcus sp. | reverse complement strand
GACTACGTCACCACCGATACCGGCACCGGCGCCGTGCATACGGCACCCGGTCATGGCAGCGACGACTACCTCACGGGGCAGCGCTACGAGCTTGCGCTCACCAATCCGGTCGATGGCAGCGGGCGTTTTGTCGCGAGCACGGAGCTCTTTGCCGGGCAGCTCGTATTCGAAGCCAATGCGACGATCATCGAAGTTTTGGCGGAGCGCGGCATGCTGCTCAAGCACGAGCGCTACTCGCATAGCTATCCGCATTGCTGGCGCCACAAAACCCCGATCCTCTTCCGCGCGACTCCGCAGTGGTTTCTCAACCTGGATTCCAATGCCGTGCGCGAGCGCACGCTCGCGGCCTTGCCGCAGGTCCGCTGGTATCCGCAATGGGGTGAGGCGCGCATGCAGGCCATGGTGCGCAGCCGTCCCGAGTGGTGTATCTCGCGCCAGCGCATCTGGGGCGTGCCGATCGCCCTTTTCGTCGATCGTGTGAGCGGTGAGCCGCACCCGCAGACACCGCGGCTGATCGAGGCGCTGGCGCAGCGCATGGAGCAGCGCGGCATTGATGCCTGGTTCGACCTCGAGCCCGAGGCACTGCTCGGCGATGAGGCAAGCCGCTATGAGAAGGTGACCGACATCCTCGATGTGTGGTTCGACTCCGGTACCACCCACGCCACCGTACTCGAGACGCGCGAGGAGTTATACCAGCCGGCGGATCTCTATCTCGAGGGCTCCGATCAGTATCGCGGCTGGTTTCAATCCTCGCTGCTCACCTCGATGATGGTGCGCGCGGCGCCGCCGTATCGCGCCGTGCTGACCCATGGCTTCACCGTCGATGAGTATGGCCGCAAGATGTCCAAATCGCGCGGCAATGTAGTGGCGCCGCAGGCGGTGATGAAAACGCTGGGCGCCGATGTGCTCCGGCTTTGGGTCGCATCTACCGATTATCGTGGCGAGATGGCCGTATCCGATGAGATCCTCAAGCGTACCGCGGACGCCTACCGGCGGATTCGCAACACGGCGCGTTTTTTGCTTGGCAATCTGGCGGGATTCGAGCCGGACCGGCATAGCGTGGTGGCCGAGCAGATGCTGGCGCTGGATCGCTGGGCCGTGGACCGCGCCTGGCAGCTCCAGCAAGGCATTCGCGAAGCCTACCTCGACTACGACTTCCACCAGGTCTATCAGCGCCTACACCACTTCTGCGTGCTGGATATGGGTGGTTTCTATTTGGATGTCATCAAAGACCGCCAGTATACGGCGCCGACGCTGAGTCTCGCGCGCCGCTCCTGTCAAACGGCGATGTACCACATCATCGAGGCGCTGGGGCGTTGGCTGGCACCGATTCTGAGCTTCACCGCCGATGAGATCTGGGAGCATATACCCGGCGCGCGCGAGCCCTCGGTGTTCCTCAGCGAATGGTACCCGGCGCTATTTCAGTTCGATCAAGCGCCCTTTGATCGATCTTTCTGGACGGGGATACTGGCGCTGCGCGAGGTCGTGAACAAGCGCATCGAGGAGTTGCGCAACGCCAATGTGCTCGGTGCGAGCTTGGAAGCCGTGGTCGAGGTCTATTGCCCCCCGCAGCTAAAGCGGCAGTGGCAGGCGCTTGACGACGAGCTGCGATTTGTGCTGATCACTTCCGAAGCCCGGATTCACGATTTCGCCGCGCGCCCCGTGCAAGCCGTTGCGGTCACCATGAATGATGGAACCGAGCTCGCCTTGGCAGTAGGGCCCTCGGCGCACCCCAAGTGCGTGCGTTGCTGGCAGCGGCGCCAGGACGTGGGTGCGAGCGCCGAGCATCCGGAGCTTTGCAGCCGGTGCGTGAGCAACGTGGCGGGGGCGGGCGAGATACGCCGTTTTGCCTAAGTGGTCCGCAGCGTAATTACCCAGCGGACCACTAAGCGGAGAAAAAACGAGTGCTGCGTTTCGGGCTCTTAGTGGCGGCGGCGGTCATCATCGTCGACCAGCTGACCAAATTCCTCGCCGAAATAGGGCTGGTGCCTTACCAGCCGGTGCCGTTGCTGCCGTTCTTCAATCTGACCTTGAGCTACAACCGCGGCGCCGCGTTCAGCTTGTTGGCGGACCAGGGCGGCTGGCAGCGCTGGCTGCTCATCGGCGTCGCAATCTGCGTCTGCGCCTTTTTGCTGCGCTGGCTTGCGCAGCTGCGCCGGCGCGAGCGCTGGTTGGCGCTTGTGCTCGGTCTCATACTGGGCGGCGCGCTTGGCAATGCCATCGGCCGGCTGCGCTACGGCTATGTGATCGACTTCATCGATGTGCATTATGGTCATTGGCACTGGCCGGCGTTCAACATTGCTGACAGCGCAATTACCCTGGGCGTCGCGTGGCTGGTCGTCTCGCTGTTGCTGGAAGGGCGGTGGCGCCAGAGGACGTGAGTGAGTCTGGGTTAACCGGAAGGTCCAGTTTGTTAGTTCCGTGCCAGGCATGAGATACTGCAAACTACCATCGACACAATAATCGGTTCCATTATGCCCAGAATTGTTCTTGCCAATCCGCGTGGCTTTTGCGCTGGGGTCGAGCGGGCGATCAGCATCGTGGAAAGGGCGCTGGAAGCTTTTGGCGCTCCGATCTACGTGCGCCATGAGGTCGTACATAATCGCAGCGTCGTCGACGACCTGCGCGGTAAGGGCGCTCAATTCGTCGAGGAATTGGCCGAGGTGCCCGATGGCAGCACGGTGATCTTCAGTGCTCACGGTGTGTCGAAAGCCGTGCGCTCGGAGGCCGCCGAGCGTGGCTTGCGCGTATTCGATGCGACCTGCCCGCTGGTCACCAAGGTCCACATCGAGGTGCAAAAGCATGCGCGCGAGGGCCGGGAGGTGATCCTCATCGGCCATGACGGACATCCCGAGGTGGCGGGCACGATCGGCCAATACGTGGGTAAGGGGGCTGAGCGCGGCGCGATCTACCTGGTGCAGGGGCCTGAAGACGTCGAACGCCTTGCGGTACGTAACGCCGATGATCTCGCTTACGTGAGCCAGACTACGTTGTCCATGGATGACACCGCACGGGTGGTCGCGGCGCTGCGCCAGCGCTTCCCTGGCATACATGGCCCGACCCGGGATGATATCTGCTATGCGACCCAGAACCGCCAGGACGCCGCCACGGTCTTGGCGCGGCAGGTGGACGTGATGATCGTCGTCGGCTCCGGCAACAGCTCCAACACCCGGCGGCTGCGCGAGCTGGCGGAACGGATCGGCGTACCGGCCTATCAGATCGATACGGCCGCGGATCTGGATCGCCGCTGGTTTGAGGGCCGGGAGGTGATCGGCATTACCGCCGGCGCCTCAGCACCGGAGATCCTGGTGCGGGGCGTGGTCGACCAACTGGTGGAGTGGGGCGCGGAGCGCCCTGACGAACATCCCGGACATCACGCCGAGGACGTCGTGTTCTCGCTGCCGCGCGATTTACAACGCGCCATCCAGGGACGCTCGCTAGCGGCCGATTGAGGCAAAACCCTCAGGGCGGACAGTGCAGATCATCTTGGCTCGGGTAAGCGAGCCGGATGCGCCCCTGCATGGAGAGCACCAGTCCGCGTGCGGTGCCGGAAGCGCTGCAAAGCGTGAATGTCCCTGGATAGCCTTGCGAGAAGCCGCTGGCGTTGAAGGCGACGGCCTCGGCGGTATTGCCGCTGCCGCGCAGGGTCATGCCATGGGCGAAGCCCTGTTTGGCGCGGATAATCAAACCGCCGTCGCCATCGCAGCGCCCGTCGCCATCGTCATCCTGGCACTGCTCGTCCGCGGCCGGATCGAGGAAGATCAGCCAGCCTTGCTCCCAGCCGCCGGTTGCCTCGCAGCCGCCGCCGTCGCCGCTCTTGCAGACCACCACGTTGCCGCGGTGCTCGATGGCTTGGCTGCGCGCCAGCGCCAGAGTGCGATGGAAGCGGTTGATACCGGCGCTGAGCTGATTGCCGTCGCGCCAGCGAGTCAGCGCGGGAACGGCGGCGGTCATCAGTATCGCGAGAATTGCAATCGCAGCGAGCAGCTCGATGAGCGTGACGCCCCGGTTAGCGCGCATGAGTCCTCCTTGACATTCACGCCTATGGGAACTGGTTCACACTTTATCAAACTACGATTCCCGTTACCAGCATTCATCGACGCTTCCCGTTCCAGTTTCGCCTTTTTGCCCGCGCGAGTTTAGGGTCAAATTGCCGCAGGTGGTGTCATTGGTGGCTTGCGAGTTCTGCGGCGTCGCGGTCAGCAAGACGCACTGGTTTATGGGTATGGTCTTCGAGCAGGCAGCGGCGGCCACCGTATACCAACCGCCGTCGGCGGGGACGGCGCCGGCAGAGCCGTAGCCGAGATCCGTCAGATCGTCCGTATAAGTATTGTTGGTCGTAAAGTAGCGCTCCTGCGCCTGCATGATCTCGAGTAGCTTGCTCTGTCCGGTGCTGCGGTGGGATTTCGTGACCTGGTTGATGTACGACGGGTAGGCGATTGCGGCGATGATCGCCAGCACCGCGACCGTGATCATCAGCTCGATCAGCGAAAATCCACGCTGGTGTGGCCGGCTTGTCTTTCTGCTCATTGTTCCCCCCAGCGCTTGGCTGTGCCCTTTTGCTCGTCCCAGCGCAGAACGCGAATACCCTGAATCTGGTAGCTGCGGCCCGAAATCGTGCCATAGACGCTCACCAGCATTCCCGGCTGTAGCATCACCGGTGCCCCGTGCTGATCGGTCGCTTGCCGGGCCACGGCCGTGGGCAAAATATAATGCCGGTCGCCGATGACGACCTGCTCGCCGATGGGGTCGAGCTCCTGAATAACGCCAACGTCCTCGAAGGTGTTCACGCCCTGGGCGGCGGCGCCTTGCGCCCAGCACAGCAGGCCAATGGCCAGTAACTGGAGGAAAAAACGCCGTGTAGGATTCCTTTCCATGATCAGTATCTCCCTGCGGACAATCTGGTATAGCTTGCTTGTCATTCGGGCGCAGGCCGGAACCGAGATCGATACCGGCCTGCGCCAAATTCACGAATAAATCAGCGCGTCCTCGCTAGCGCAGTTGGCGCCATGACTGGCGGTTGCGCGTGCTCGGATCGCGGCCGAGATCGGTGCAGTCCTGCCCGGCGCAGTCCGTGCCTTTGCCGTCGGAGCCGCCGAGATAGGCGCGATCGGCGTCGGCCATCGAGCCCAGGGAGGGAGTCTGCAGGATGCCGTTGTTGGACTTCTGGCCGCTCACGCCGACCGGCTCCGTGTTGGCGTCGTCGTCGGCATCGACCAGGTCGTCAAGGTCGTAGACCCCGTCGCTATTGGTATCGAACACTGAGGGCTCAAGCCGACCGCCGTCGCGGTAATCGAGCACCATCAGCCAGCTATCGCCGCCCAGCGAGCAGGGGTCGTCATTGGGGATCAGGGTGGTGAAGATCAGCCGGTTGCCCCGTACCAGCGTGTCGGTCACCTGCATCTCGGCCGTGGTCAGATCCATATACCAGCCCAAATACCCATCGGAGCTGGTGCTTGGCAGTGTTCCCGTGGCACCGGTGTACCAGGTGAGCGGATTGTCGCTTATGATCCTGTAATCGGTGCCGTCGACGTCCGTTTCCTGCTGGATGGTTTGCGCCAGCAGGTGATTGCGCGTGAATGCCTTCCCGTCATCCCGGTCCCAGATTCCATAGACGCTTTGAACGGCTGTGGAGGCATTGGCGTCGCTGCTCTCGAGGTATTTGCCGGTTCCAAACAGGACCAGCAGGCCTTCGCCCGTGGGGTGGCGGCGGATGCTGGGCGCCGTGGTGATTGGCTGGTGTACGCTCGAGCGTACGCCCGTGAACAGCGGGGCGTTGTGGGCGACAACCCAGTTGTTGGTATTGTTGTCGTCCGTAACATCGAATTTCCACAGGTTGCCGAACAGATCACCCGCATAGAAGTAATCGACGATGCTGTCGCCGTCGACATCGGCTGGGGTCACGGTGGCGAGTCCGTTTGGTCGTTTGTCGGCGTCCGTTGTGGTGGTGGGATCGTCCGCGGTGCCCATGCCGGTGTCGATTTTTTTGATCAGCGAGCCGTCGGCGATGTTAACCAGGTAGAGCACGGCGTTGCCGCTGCCGCTGG
>JAKDMK010000594.1 GCA_030452365.1 Nitrococcus sp. | reverse complement strand
GCCGTGAAGGACATGGGGGCAATCGGTGAATGAGCACAGTGATGGTGCGCAAGCGAGCGACGGCAGTTGAGCAAGATGGTTGTGGTGCGCGAAGCGCCGACGAAGACTTTGTACGATGGACCCAGGCCGGGGTAACGAAGCACTGAACATCGACCCCCGGATCGGGGTCCGGAGCAGACTCAGCCGGTGTAACGAAAGCCGGATTGACCGGAGCATGACAGGATCAATGGGGTCCACCTTCCTACTTCCACGCCTCCGCTTGCACCTTTGCCGAGCTGTCCAAAGCTTAGAAACCACTACTCTTCGCCTCCCGAAGACGGGTGTAGCGCTATGACGTTCACCTCGCGACTGCGATATTTCATGGCACCCGCGATATGTTGCGGCGAGTTGGGAGCGCTATAGTGAGGATGATCTCGAGTTATTGCGCTCGTGCTTCGACAAGCTCGGCACGAGTGGACACAATGGACTTTATATCAACACGTTAGCCTTTCACCCTGAGCCCGTCGAGGGTATTTACCGAATCAGCCAGCGCTTCCTCAGAGGTAAAATTGCGGGCACCAATCGCATCTTGAGGGTTGGCAAAAGATGCTGTCGGGCTACGACCTGGTAGAGCTGAGCGTCGCCGATCGACATATTTTGTATCGGGGACGACGGCGCACAGATGAGCTTCCGGTGCTCGTCAAGCTTCACCAGCAGCTGGGGCAGGAACGTGAGCTCTCGATCCTGCAAGTTCTGCCGCGAGAGCGCACTCATCTCGTCACCGTGCTTCGCCACGATGGCCGTTGCGCCATCGTGCTCGAGGATACGGGAGGAGTATTGCTAAGTGAGCTGCGGCATTCATCCACAAGGCGTTCTGGTCGATCTAAACCGCCTGCATTTACGCCTGATCGACTTCGGCACCATCGACATTCTGGTCAACAACGCCGGACGGCAGCGTCCTACCGCGTTCCAGCCGCGCAAATCCCTCGTTGACGATTTACGCCTGGGCATTGCGCGTCGCGCAACTGCTAACCGAGGAGAAGACACATGAATCTGCAGGTGCCGGAATTCATCCGCTTCGGGCGTGAAATCTGCGGGGATCTGGAGCAGGCCGAGCGCCGTGAATGGTGGCTCGCCAACGGTCTGGGCGCTTATGCCGCGGGCACCATCGCCGGCACCTTGACTCGGTGCTATCACGGTCTGCTGATCGCGCCGATCAACCCGCCGCTGGGCCGCTATCTGGTGTTCGCCAAAGCGGACGCGGTGTTGCTGGACGGCGATCGCGAATGGCCGCTCGCGACGAATCGCTGGCGTGACGGCGCCGTCGACCCTCAGGGTTATCTGCACATCGAGTCATTCCGCCTCGAAGGGCGCATGCCGGTGTGGACTTATGCCTTCGGCGACCTGCGCCTGGAAATGCGCATATGGATGGAGCCCGGAGCGAACACGACTTATGTCGCTTACCGGTTGCGGTCAGCGGCGAGTGCTCGACCGGTCCCACAGCTTAGAGTCAGATTGTTGATCAATGCTCGGGATCATCACGCCACCACGCAGCCCTGGAGCTTGAACCCCATCATCGAGCATGACCCGACACATCTGAAAGTAGTGCATCCAAACTGGTTCGATCTGCATTTCAAATGCTGCACGGGAAGCTTTCGCGGCGAGCATAGCTGGATCGAGAATTTTTCGCTGTCCGTAGAGCGTCACCGCGGGCTGCACGATGTAGACAATCATCTTTGCGTTGGCGAAGCGCTGCTTGATCTGTCGGAGGGGCAATGGACCGGCCTGGTCGCCAGCCTGGATGAGGACGCGACCTCCGACGTCGTGGAAGCGATGCGTCGCTTTCGCGCCCGCGATGCGGGTGTGCTGACGCGCA
>JAKDMK010000162.1 GCA_030452365.1 Nitrococcus sp. | reverse complement strand
GGTCAGGTTGGCCATAGCACAGTTTGAATCATTCGAACACGTAATCAGTGTTGCACAGATTATCGAACATCTGCAGCTACGTCCCGACGCCCACTGTTAGGATAGTTGTCACCGCGCGAGGCGGAGCAGGTTCAGGAGCATCCCCGCAGATAGGCACGCAATCGCTCACCGAACGCCGGCCATGCAAAGTCTTCTGCAAAGCGAGCACACGCGGCGGACTGTTCAGCCGTCGTCATATTGCCTAACTGCTCGATTACGGCTTGGGCGAAGCCCTCATTGTCATTTGCCGTGATTAAGCGCCCGGAGATGCCCTCGGCCACGGCATCCGCTACGCCGCCCGCGGCGAACGCTACCGTGGGAAGCCCATGCGCAGCCGCCTCGACGGCGACCATTCCGAAGCCTTCATTGTCACCTGGACTCTGCTGTACGGGAAAGATCAGCACGTCCGCTGCAAAATACGCGGCATCGACCTGCGCATCGTCCTGCTTACCGAGGAAAAGCGCCCTGTCCGTCAGGCCAGCGTAAGTCAACGCCCGGTCAATCCGCGCTCGCTGCTTCTCCGATTGCAGCAGTGCATTGGCAGGTTCTCCGCCAATGACGATGAGTCTGGCCGTGGGGATCGCTCCGGCGACCTTCGGGAAGATGCTTTGCGCAAACACCGCGAGGCCCTTGCGCGCGGTGATGCGGCCTACGTATAGCATGATGGGTGCGTCACCCAGTCCATGCTTGCTACGGAAGTCGCTGCGCAGGGCGGCGCGTTTCTCTGTTTCTGGCAGCTCCACGCCGGGCGGAAGAATCGAGATCCGTTGCGGCGCAATCTGGGCGTCGATAGCCAGTTGCCGCGTGAAGCGGCTATTGACAAGCACAAGGTCAAACCGACGAAAGAATGGGCGCCAGAACAGCCGGTAGAGCGGCTGCTTGGCCTCGATGTCGAGGCCGTGCAGATAGACGATGCTGCGCGCGCCAGTGAGGCGGGCCGCGAGCCAGGCAAAGGGGGCGGTCAATCCGCTGCCGGCTAGGACCATGCAAGGGCGCAGGCGTAACGCTGGCCAGAGCACGGTGAATAGGGTGCGCAAGAGAAACCAGGTCAGGGGGCTAAGCGGTACTTCGCTGGCGGTGACATTCGGAGGGAGATTCGGCTTGCTGCCGACCGGAGCGACGACGTGGACCCGGTAATCGGCGCGCAATTCATCGACGATGTGCCAGACAAGACGCTCCATGCCGCCTACCAGAGGCGGCAAGTTGCGGGTGAGTACCAGCGCATACGGGCGCGGAGAGGACGGCGTCACGTCATGCTGCTGCGATCAGGGAGTGGGTTCGTAGACTGCCGAATTGAGACGCCACGCCACTTCGGACCACTTCATACGCCCTCGAACGGCGGAACACCCTCATAGATTGAGTCGATGTCCAGCGCGGTATCGAGGCATTCAATTCGGACCGAGCCTTCGCGGATGCGCTGAGCGTGCCGGTCATCGCGACGGCGGTGCAGCTCCGCCAGCGGCTCGATCTGCGACAGCAGCAGGTATTCCTGGAGGCTGTCGATGCGGCTATAGGCGAGCAGCTTTTCGCGGCGGTCGATGCGCTCGGTCGCATCCGAGAGCACCTCCACGATGAGACACGGGTGCTCCCTATAATAGCGGGCGCGGTCGTGCGGATCACAGGCGAGCATGACATCCGGGTAGTAGAATGCATCCTCACCGGCAACAGTGAGGTGAACCTTCATGTCCGCCATGAAAAGCTGGCATGGCGTGCCGCGAACGAGAGGGTGCAGGGCAGCGAAGATATTGCCGGTGATCAGGTTGTGCCGATCGCTGGCACCCACCATAGCGTAGAGTTCACCGCCGATGTACTCGTGGCGCACTTCACTCAGAAGCTCGCCTTCTAAGTAATCGTTGATGCGGAATCGACTGCTACTTGTCCGGATAGTCATCGCTCGAGGAGACGGGGTCAAATCTAGTATTGTGCATTCAGCAGCTGGGACGACTTATGCTAAAGGTCTCAAAGCCCTGGAATGCATAATACTAGACTTGACCCCATTGGTCCATCGGCTCAATTAGATGTCGAATAGCTGACTTAGCAGACTCTTGTGCTTGTGATGGTGGCCCCCTCCGTAGTGCCCCTGCCCCCCGTAGGGTGGCGCTGCAGGGCGGTCGTGAGAGGAAGGAGCACCGGCTGATGCTTCGAGCGCCGCGTCGCGCTCGAGGATCTTATCGAGCTCCCCACGATCGAGCCAGACGCCCCGGCACTTCGGACAGTAATCAATTTCAACGCCCTGGCGCTCGGCCATGCTGAGCGTCTCGTGGCATTTGGGACATTGCATCTGCTGCACTCCTGTTAACTGAGGATATTAAGCACTCGTCAACCCATTATAGACCGCCTAATGGTAGCACTCAGCGCGGCGGGCGCGATTCGACACCGATGCGCGTAAACCCGGATCGAGCCATTGCTGTTGCGGCTTGCGAAGTTTGAGGCCCAAAGCCGGGGTCATGTCGGCTAGATCGAGTCCCCCTGCGCATGGATGAGGGTGCCTACGCCTGAGTCGGTAAATAGCTCAAGCAACACCGCGTGCTCGACCCGCCCGTCGATAATGTGGGCGGTGTGGACCCCATTGGCTACCGCTTCCAATGCGCAGCGTATCTTTGGCAGCATGCCGCCGTGAATGGTTCCGTCGGCGATCAGTCGCTCTACCCGCTGCAGATCAAGGCCGGTGAGGAGCTGCCCTCCTTTATCCAGCAAACCGGATGTATTGGTGAGCAGGATAAGCTTCTCCGCGCGCAGGGTCTCGGCGAGCTTGCCGGCGACGAAATCCGCGTTGATGTTATAGGAGCGGCCATCCGCCCCTACCCCGATGGGCGCGATGACCGGAATAAAGGCCCCACCGGCCAGGATGTCGATCAGCGAAGCGTCGATGCAGTCCACCTCGCCGACATGGCCGATATCAATGATCTCCGGCTCCTTCTCGGACTCGCCCCGACGCGTGATATGGAGCTTGCGCGCGCGTATCAGACCGCCGTCCTTGCCGGTAAGCCCAACGGCCCGTCCGCCGTGGCTGCTGATTAGATTGACGATCTCCTTGTTCACCAGGCCACCGAGCACCATCTCCACCACATCCATGGTCTCGGCATCGGTCACCCGCATGCCGTCAACGAACCGCGACTCCTTGCCGATGCGCGCGAGCAACTGACCGATTTGGGGCCCTCCGCCATGGACGACCACGGGGTTGAAGCCCACCAGCTTCATCAGCACGATATCGCGCGCGAAACTGTGCTTGAGCTGTTGATCCACCATGGCATTGCCGCCGTACTTTACGACCAGCGTTTTGCCATGAAAGCGCCGAATGTAGGGCAGTGCCTCGGTGAGAACATGGGCTACCTGGGCCGGAGCGGTAGGAGTTGTCGGTTGCACGTCGCGTTTTCTCATCGTCAGAATGGCAACTCCAACCCCGGGCGGACTTGCTCGATCAGCTCGCGGAACGTTGTTTTGATTCGCTCGAGTGCCGGTTCATCGTCGCCCTCGAAGCGCAACACCAGGCAAGGTTCGGTATTGGAGGCTCGTACCAGGCCCCAGCCGTCAGGAAAATCCACCCGCAGGCCGTCGATGGTGGTCACGCGGGCTTCGCCGAAACTTGCATCCTCTAACAGTGCCGATACGAGCCGTCGCGGCTCGCCCTCTTCCAGATCAACCCGCAGCTCCGGGGTGCTGATGGCCTCCGGCAGCGCAGCGAAGACTTCCGCGCTTGTGCGAGGGTCCATGGAAAGAATCTCCAGCAATCGTGCCGCTGCGTACATCGCGTCGTCGAAGCCGTACCAGCGGTCGTTGAAGAAGATATGCCCACTCATCTCGCCCCCCAGGGGCGCACCCGTCTCGCGCAGCTTGTTCTTGATCAGAGAATGGCCGCTTTTCCAGAGTACCGGAACGCCGGCGGCCGCGGTGATGACCTCGGCGAGCCGCCGGGAGCATTTGACATCGAAGATGATATCCGAGCCGGGGCTGCGGCTTAGGATGTCCTCGGCGAAGAGCATCAGCTGCCGATCCGCCCAGATGATTTTGCCATGATTGTCGACCACACCGAGCCGATCGCCGTCACCATCGAAGGCCAGGCCAAGATCCGCCTGCTGCGAGCACACCTGCTCGATCAGCGGCTGCAGATTCTCGACTACGGTTGGGTCCGGGTGGTGGTTGGGGAAATCGCCGTCGACTTCGCAGAAGAGCTCGATCACCTCACAGCCCAGGGCCTGTATGAGGTCGGGCACGATCGTGCCAGTTACTGCATTGCCGCAATCCACCACGACTTTGAGCGGGCGGTGCAGCGCCGTATCGTGCAGCACACGATCGCGGTAGGCGGAGGCAACGTCCTGGTGCTCGATGCTGCCCTCACCGAAGTGCAAGTCACCGCTCTCGATGCGCTCCGCCAAGGCCTGGATGGCGGTGCCGGAGAGCGCCTCATCGCCGAGCATGATCTTGAGCCCATTGTACTCGGAGGGATTATGGCTGCCGGTCACGGCAACACCGGCATGAGTGCCGAGATGATAGGTGGCGAAGTAGACCACGGGGGTGGGGACTCGACCGATGTCGATCACGTGCCGGCCCGCCGCCGCCAAGCCTTCTTTCAGCGCGGCCGCAAGCTCTGGGCTTGAGTGACGGCCATCATAGCCGACCACGACATTCTCTTGACCCCGGTCAGCGGCCTCACTACCGATGGCGAGGCCTAGCCAGCGTACCACCTCGGGTGTCAAGGCCTTGCCGACAATGCCGCGGATATCGTAGGCGCGCAGAATGGAGGGATCGATATGGGGCGCAGAGTCAAGGCTACTTGGCGGCGTATAGGCTGGGGCATGGATTTCTTCCACCTCAACGCCCCGTTGTGTGCTCGCCGGCGCGATCTGCGGGCAGGGAGCGTGATCGCCCGCGGCTTGCGTTCCCTGGTCTTGGGCCAGCGTCGCGCGCTTCTCCGGCATGCGAGCGGCAGAGATTGCGGCGCTGACCGCCGCTTGCAGCTCGCGCAAGCGTACCTCGTAGTGGGTTCGCAGCCGCCCGGTTGCGCTGTCCTGGACGATACGCACGAAGGTCTGGCTGTCGGCTGCAAGTGTTCGGCGCAGGCGTGCACCGGCCGCAACGGCGGCGAGCACGATCAGCAGTATCGCCGCGGAAATCACCCCGGCCGCAAGCCATACATCCACTGCGGCCAGGGGCTCGGTGCCCTGCCCTGCGATGTATTCGAGCTGCCAGGCGGTACCCGCTATGGGCAGACGGAGACGGGGTCCGGCAGCCTGGTCGTTACCGCGCGCGACAAGCCCCACCCAGCCATTGGCGGAGCGTTGCTGCACACCGAGCCAAGCTTGTGGTGGCGGGGTGATCTGTTGGAAAAAGCGATCGGCGGGAAAGGTCAGCACCAGTGTGCCGAGCATCGTATCGCCCGCGCGCACTGGCTCAACCAGGTTGACATTGGCACCCGGTCGGCCGGGCAAGTAGATCTCCGGTGCCGCGTGGTCTCCTGCGGTGGCCCTCTTGACCATGTCGAGCAGCGCATAACCGATGGGCGGGTTGGCATTGGGGTCGGGTGACAAACTGCCCTTGGGGGCGATCATGAGGCGGCTTGCCAGCGGGAAGGCTGATCGGAACACTTGGGCGAGCTCGGTCAGGGTGGAAGGATCGTGGCTTTGCAGCGCCTTGTGCAAACTCTCGATGCTCGCTTGGGCGGCAAGCCTCTGGCCGATGGCGGTGATCTGTTGTGCCAGATTGTCGCTGATGAGCTGCGCGGTGTGGCTCGCCGCCTCCTGCAAGCGCGCCTCTCTGGCGCGCTGGCCAAGCACGGTGATGAGCGCCTGTGCGGCGAGAAGGACAACGATGGCGACCAAAGCGACGGTAAAGAAGTAGCCGCTGACGGCCGCGGAGCCATTACGTTCCTTTGCCGCGCGTGCGTCCTGCAGCTGGGTGCGACTCACCCCGTTTCCTTTCATGGCATCCCCCGGGCTAATAAACGGCAATTCATTTGCATTAGTAACTACTCACCCCCTCTGTCATCCTGCGCGCAGCGGAGCGGAGTCGCAGGATCCAG
>JAKDMK010000593.1 GCA_030452365.1 Nitrococcus sp. | reverse complement strand
GCCGAGATAGGCATTGATGGCAATGACGTCGCCGTTGAGCGGTGGCAGGCTCCCGTCGCCGTCCCACCGTTGCGTGCCGGTGAGATCGACCTTGCCGAGAAGGTCATCCCCTTCGACAACCGCAATGCGAAGCCGCCCGAGATGAAGGCGATCGGCGATAGTTTGGATGATTTCGGCTGCTGCTGGCGGATTGGCGACGCCGAAATTACCGACGATGACGATACCCGCTGCTATGGACTGTTCGAGAACTGGGCCGAGAAGATCCTCCAACAGCGGCTCATAACCCTTGGCAGGGTCTTCGCGCCGAGCGATCTGTCCCAGCGCCAGTGTGCGCTCGCCTAACGTCTCGAAAATGACGGCTCCGCCCTCACCGGCGGCCGCTAGGGTCGCGACCACCGACTGCGCCGCGTCTACGCGGTCACCTGAAAAGCCTGCTCCGGAGCCTATGCGGTACACTAAAGTCCCTCCCGTCGATGACACCATCGCTATTATTATCGATAATGTCAACGATGATTGTATCGGATTGCGCCATGAGGTAGGCTCGTCTGACCACGCGAGAACGGATTCGACTGACCATGACTGCAGCCAACCCCCTCAATGGGAACGGGAAAAATTGGGACATCGTCTATCGGGATCTGCAGCGAGGAATCGTATCCGGCGCTTACCGGCCGCGCGAACGTCTGATTGAGGATGAAGTGATCGCCCGCACCGGCGCCCCTCGCCATGCAGTGCGCCGGGCTTTCGACGAACTCGAGCGCATGGGCCTTGTTGTCCGCCAGCCCAACAAAGGGGTGCAGGTGCGGGACTACACGATCAAGGAGATCGAGGAACTCTACGAAATCAGAGAATGCCTTGAAGTCGGCGCCGCTCTGCGGTTCGACCACCCGGCCGAGCCCGCACTGGTCTCGGAACTGAACGACATAGCCGAGGAACACCGCCAAGCCTCGCGCCAACAGCGCTTCGCCGAGGTCTTCTCATTGAACAACGCATTCCATGAAGTGCTTTACCGGGCGGCGGGCAACCAGCAGTTGGCTGACGCGATTACCCACTATACGTTTGCGACCCATCCGATTCGCACACGCGCTTTCCCCAGTGAGGAACTGCGGGAGATCGCGATTACCGAGCACTTCGAAATGATCGATGCCGTTGCCAAAGGCGACCGCAAACGCTTAGCCGAAATCATTAGATCCCACATTACTCGACCCAAGAACTATTACCTGAAGGCAACCTACGTTGAAGGGGTGATTTGAAGGTTCGCTTCGCGCCCCACTTCGGCCGTTCGAGCAACCAGCGGTTTACTAAAAGCCATTGCTGATTGGCCGCATGAGATAGCCGGTTAGCGTGGGCGACAACTCGTCGTATTTTGGCTGCCACTACGGGCGGGCAGACGCGACGGCGATAACAGGTCGCGACCTCGCGTTCGCCTATCCGCAGACTACCCGATGTTTGGTGTGGTTGGGAATAAATGTGGCGAAGGCCTGTATGAGGCCGGCCGCGGCACAGGAAGCATGAGATGAACCGGACGGAGAGGTTGAGGCGCTTAATGACCCGGTTTGGATCCGCGTCTGGCGGCAGCGGCTGGCGCTGAAATGTGCTGCTGCGGCAGCAAAAATTGCTCGGCCGCAAGGAGGACGAAGCGGCGCTGCGCAAATCTTTCGCGCCCCGGGTAACTCGTCTCCTTCATACACTATGATCTGGGATATATCGACCTCGAACAGAGGACCTTGCAAACCATCGACAACCCGTTCGGCACGAGGTTTGTCACCCATCTCCTAGGTACAATCCGTTACCTATGTCTCCGGGTCGTACAGTCTGAGCTTATCGAGACATAGCTGACGGTTTATTCCGGAGACAACGTTTACACAT